>PXAP01000242.1 GCA_003567115.1 Bacteroidota bacterium | reverse complement strand
GCAAATATTCCTATAACTGTTTTTTTCATTGTTGTTAAAATCTCAGCTAAATTAATATTTTATCTCAATAAAAAGCTAAAATTATATGCTTGGAGGCATTAAGTTTAATCAGGAAACTGATGATTTTTTATTTATGATGATCTGGTCAGCTAGCCGGGGTACTTGTCCGGTCCAATTTCGGCCAGGAGCTCATTTTGAATGGAGTTCCTGTTCCCGGAGAAATTATAAAAAAGTTAAATGCCGCATAAGTCAATCCTGTTTTATACGGTATTGTTACTTTCCGGCCTGTTTTTCCAGTCTGATGACTTCCATGATAATCTTTGTTTCAATATCCGTTGCCCAGGGTGTTGTAAAGACTGGAGATCTTGAACCTTCATAACCTCCTTCACTTAAAACCCGGGTTGAAGGGATATACCCCATTCCCTCGTTGGCATAGGCCATTACAAAAAGGTCTTCTCCAAAAATCTGTTTTAGCCTGATAGAATAGTCCACCACTACCTCACTTGCTAAAATTGCAATATTCTGCTTACCAATTTTCCAGAATTGTACCGGGTATGGGTATGATGTCATAAGTGACATGCCCTTTTCAAGTTGAGCCAGCAGAACTTTAGCCCTGTCTCTGAGATATTCAGGGTAACCTGAATCCTCTTCCAGTATATGCAGCAATTCATCCTTTTCAGGAGGAGGGTTGGCAAATTCCAGGTCAATTTTTGAATAGGCGGTTGATAAACGAGGCGATAATTCACGCATAGGATCACTTATTATTGCTTCCACAGCAGCCGCCAGTGTTTTTCCATACTGCCGGGCCAATCCCACTGTTCTCCTGGGCAAAGGATTTTGATCGGCACCACACCCGGCAAAAAACATGGCTGTTGTTCCGGGGAAAGCATTTTCCAGTTCAATCTGGGCAAATCCGGCGTAATCGCCTGAAAATTTATAAAAACTCAGGGTGGTAGTGTGGCAGGCATATCCAAAAACCAGTGCAAGCAATTCGCCTGATCTCTTTTCAATTTTCAATACAGGAACAGAATGATCAACAGGTCCGGCCAGCTGGCTTGAGGGTTTGAGTGCTGACTCTGTGTTGTTGCGCCGATTCACGGCAAAACGTGCCACCCCGTTTCCTGAAAATATCCGGACCGGCTCCAGTGAATCCAATGCCTTACCAACAAGTGTTACTATTTGATTCTCCAGTTTCATGGAATATCTCCTGATTTTTTCCCTCTGAACGGGAGAGTGTTGTCCGACCGAACAATCCAGTCCGAGATACTCCTCAGGCGCCTGCATCAATTCCGGACCGGTGTGTGTATGTGAACTGCTCAATATTACCTGTGCTTCTGACAAGCCATATTTTGTCTTTAGCCGGGTACGGATACGGTCCGGCATGTAATTACCCCTGAAACCTATCAGGTCTGTGGTGACAAGAACAGCGAGTTCACCTTTATCATCTTCCAGAGCCAGGGCTTTAGCCCATAAATCATGCAGAACGCCTTCTGAGGGACGGTTACGTGCAGCATATCCCGCCATCCACATCGATTCATCCGGGGTAATAACCACGCTGGAAACACCGGCTTTCCATCCTGTAGAATCTTTTTTGAAATCATCTGATGCCGCTGCAGAATGATATGTCAGGTTATAAAGGCAGCAAATGAATGAAAGTGCAATTAATTTTCCCATTATTATTTGATTTTTAAAAAATTACTTCCGGATATTTATTATGTTTATTTATCGGGTACTGATAAAAGAATCAGGGAATTGATATATTGGATTTTGTGCAGATTTAATTCAATAGCACAATGCGTTTTACTTATAATCAGTTTAATTCTCATTTTTAAGAGTTCTCAATTTCAGTGATATTTTTTAAACGGGTCCGGAATACTTATCAGGTCAGTACGTCCGTTTTCGGAAACTCTTGCCAGTGTATATATTGTACCATCATCTCCTGCGGCAATTGAATTCACATAGGTTGGTCTTTCCCCGTCAGGATAAAATATTTCCCCATGGTCGATATATGTTCCAGTTGGAATGTCGTAGGTGACCAGGTGCAGATTTTCAAGTCCTCTTGCAGCACCCCTTGATATAGCATCCTTTCCGGCAATACGTTCTCCGTCAACATAAATCGGCCCACCGGTAAGGTAATAGATCGTGCGACCATCCGGACCAGGGGTGAATCCGAGATATCCGAAACTGAAATAATCGAACATTCCACTCCTTTTGGATGGTATCGATGTGAGTCGCTCAAGGACCTCAAGGCACGGAGTGGAAGGATCAAACCTGAAAAGATAACCGGAATTACCATGAACTCCATAAAACATATTATCATCAGCATTCCAGAATACCTGCCTCCAGTTGTAGGCCATGCTTCCGGCAGTGGAAACATCATACTGACCAAAGTAATCTTTTCTCATATCTTCACCTTTGACTAACTCCACAATATCCGAACCTACCCTCAACCTTTTAATATCTCCTTCCGCATTTGTAAGATAGGCTGTACCATCTCCCGGATCTATTGCTATTGAGCGGCAGATAACGCGATAATTCGCTCCTTTCCTGCTTTCGCCCGTTCCGGTAAACGGACCAAGATCTTCCATCTTTTTATTATTCACATCATAGCGGAAAAGGCAGCCTGTTGGCCAGGTAAGGCCGTAAATAAGACCCCGTTGAGTATCCATTGCCATTGTCAGAATTCCTTCACCGTTGGGAGTAATAGCCAGGGATTTACCTTTTTTGGTTTTTATGTCATAGACCAGCAGATGGCCTCCACGATAAGGTTTGTAACCTTCAGGAGGTATTCCGGGCATTTCCATGCCATCGATAATACTGTAATAGCCAAGATGAGTAGAGAAATAGAGTTTGCCATTTGATTCATAAAAGTTTACATGACTCTTCCCCTGGGCAATAACTTTCATGTCCTTCTCACCGCTCATCTCCGTCAGGTCACCTGTATGCTCAATCTTATCTGTTTTGGGGTCAAATGAATACATTTGCCCGGCTATATCCATCAGTTCTGAACAGAGAACATAATATATCTTCCCGTCACTGGCAGATGAGAGACCGTTATATGTGTCGTGTGAATGTTCAAAACCTGAATCATATACTCTGGCAATAAGTTTCCCGGATGTTTTGTATGATGTTCCGGTCAGGACAGTATCAGGTTTAGTTACAGAAGGCCTTCCGGCAATACCCTCACGGCTGCTTTTTATACGTTTCATAGCAGAAACTGAAATTTAAAAAGTTAATGTTATCCGAAGATTTAATCTCGTTGTTAATCAGACATTATTTTTGATCCTGCCGGCATTACTGTGTATTTTTTCGATGGCATTGGCAATATCATCCATATCCGGTTTACCGGCAAGCAGCAGGCTATGGAAAATCCATACTGCCT
>PXAP01000352.1 GCA_003567115.1 Bacteroidota bacterium | reverse complement strand
TCCCTGATCCTGCTTTCGGCAAACCGTCCAAGCCATTTTTGAAGGTCGCTGTTATCTTCAATCCCGGCAATAAGCAGATCGGTCACCTTGTGGAGAATCCGTGTATTGTCCAGTTCCAGCTCGAAACCGGACTGCAGGCCCGTCTCTCTGGCAAACCCCCGGATTATGCCCTGGAAAAAACTGTCTATCGTGCCAACCGAAAATCTCGAATAGTTGTGTAAAATCTCATCAAGAACCGACCCTGCCTTTTTTCTGAGCGATGCCTCATCCATACCTGTATGATCCATAAGCACATTCAGATACGGTGATTGTCCGCCTGAGGAAAGAGTGTCAAGAACACCGGTGACGCGTTCCTTCATTTCTGCGGTGGCCTTGTTGGTGAAGGTAACCGCCAGTATCCGGTGAAAGGGCACCCCGCCAAGAACAAGTCTGAGATACTCCTCAGTCAGCTTGTAAGTTTTCCCTGATCCGGCCGAAGCCTTGTAAATAATCAGTTTATCCATATAAAAAGGTTCACCTGTCCATTAACCCGCCGCTTATCACACTCACCAGTTTTGATCATGTATCAGACCTGCACCCTGGCATATTTCCCGAAACAGATTACGAATTTATTAAAAAAAATTACTTTTACACAGCAGAGATTGGCCTTGGGTCCGGTGCAAAGATTGCCCGTGAGAACGGTGCAAAGGTTGCCTGTGGGTCCGGTGCAAAGATTGCAGGTGAGTCCGGTCAATATTCCGAACCTAAGCCAAAGGCCGAAAAAGGTCATGTAAGCGCCACTATGATGAATCCTGGCGATATTCAGAACCTCAACCAAAAGCGGGGCTTATCCTGAAAAAGTATGGCAGTGAACCACGACCATATCCCGAACCCTGATCCGGATACCTTATGTTTGCTCTGCGGGGCGGAATCATCATTTTTTTACAGTTTACGGCAGATTGAATATTACCGCTGCAACAGCTGTCTCTCGGTTTTCATGTTACCGGCTTACCATCCTGAACCGGATACGGAAAAGGCAAGATATGAAGCCCATAATAACGATGTTTACGATACCGGCTACCGCGAATTTGTCAGGCCCCTGGTGGAAGAAGTTACCGAAAACTTTGACAAAGGGAGCGAGGGACTCGATTACGGGGCAGGAACAGACCCTGTTGCCGCCACCATGCTTTGTGAAAGGGGATACCGGCTGGAGCTCTATGATCCGTTTTTCCGCAATAACCGGCAAAAACTGAAGAGAACATACGACTACATTATCTGCAGTGAGGTGATGGAACATTTCCACCGGCCCGGTGCCGAATTCAGGCTTCTCCGCTCATTGCTCAATACCGGTGGCAGCCTGATCTGCATGACAGAGCTTTTTACAGACGATATTGATTTCGGCAGGTGGCGTTATAAGGACGACATAACCCATGTCTTTTTTTACCATCCCGGGGCACTGGAATGGATAAAATCGAATTATCTGTTTATTTCGCTAAAAATAAAAGGGAAAATCATAACTTTTTCAACATGAAAAGCAAGGTTACCGTATTGTGAATTAACATGAATCAAAAACACCGTCATGACCCAACAAACCCTTATCACAAAAGCCTCGGGCGAAAAAGAGCCATTTTCAAAGGAAAAACTTGAGAATTCACTTAAACGTGCAGGAGCAGACAACGAAGCCATTGGCAAAATCAGTGATGATATCAGCAAATGGCTTTCCGAGGGAGTCAGCACCAAAAAGATCTACCGGCAGGCATTCCGGCTGCTGAAAAAACGCAAGAGCGGCACGGCAGCAAGATACAAACTTAAAAAGGCTATAATGGAACTTGGTCCCACCGGATACCCGTTTGAGCATTTCATGGGACAGCTGATAAAACATTACGGTTTCGAAATTGAAGTAGGCCGAACGGTTCAGGGACAGTGTGTACAGCACGAGGTGGATGTGGTAGCTACCGGGAACGGCAGGCAAATATTCGTGGAGTGCAAATTTTTCAACAGTCAGGGAAAGCAGGCCAACGTCAGGGTGCCGCTCTATATCCATTCAAGGTTAAATGATATCGTTAAAAAAAGAGAGTCTCTCCCTGAGTACGGAAAACTGAAATTCCAGGGATGGATAGTTACCAATACCAGGTTTACATCCGATGCAATCGATTACGGAAAATGTGCCGGCCTTCACCTTATAAGCTGGGATTACCCTGCCGGTCACAGTCTCCGTGAAATGATAGAGAAAGAGGGATTCTTTCCCATTACTGCCCTTACAACCATCAACAAGAAGCAAAAGCAGGTATTGCTCGACAAAGGTATTGTGCTCTGTCGCCAGATCTGTCAAGACCATAGTGTAGTCAACCAGCTGGAAATCACCCTGCAAAAAAGGGAAAGAATCCTGGAAGAGGTAAACGGCATCTGCAGCTGCTAAGTGTTCAACTTATGAATGTTATGTCTCCGATTCCCGGATGCTGCCCGGAGTAATTTTGGCTGAAAAAATTTAATGTATATTTGCCCCAGAATTTAAAACCATGATAAAAGCAGTTATTTTCGATATGGACGGGGTTTTGATTGATTCCGAACCCCTCTGGCGTGAAGCTGAAAGGATTGTATTTAAAAAAGTAGGTATTAACCTTTCGGAGGAAATGTGTTTGCAAACCACAGGTCTCAGACAGGATGAAACAGTAGCACACTGGTTCCGATTTAAACCCTGGAATAACCGGTCACAGGAAGATGTCGGCCGCGAAATCAATGAAACGGTATGCAATATCATTGAAGAAAAGGGTGTTCCTGCCGAAGGTGTATACAAGGTCATGAACTTTTTTAATTCTGCCGGCATACCAAAGGCCCTTGCATCATCATCCGCACCCGAAGTTATTGACCGGGTGCTTACCAGACTGGAATTAAAACATGAATTCAGGGTGGCATATAGTGCCGAAAATGAAGAATTCGGCAAACCGCACCCGGCAGTCTATATTACCACTGCAAAAATAATGGGAATTGACCCTGTCAGCTGCCTGGCAATTGAAGATTCCCTGGCGGGATTGTTAGCAGCAAAATCTGCAAAGATGAAAGCTATTGCCATACCCGAAGAATCCAACCGTACAAACCCGAAATTCAGTATCGCCGACCTTTGTCTTGACAGTCTGGATGAATTTTCATCCGGTCACTGGGAGCTGCTCAACTCGCTCAACGGCTTTCAGTAAAAAATTCGCTAAAACCGGAATATCCACCATCAAAAAATTGTGGCTTTAACCAGGGACATGGATTTTAACTATACATTAAATAAGGAAACCTCATTTATAATGTATTCCCCTCCGTAAATTCGCGGCTGGTAAAAAAAATCAGACCATTGATTACCTGTCAGGCTTGCTGAGTACTTTGAAGACCTTGGATTCGCTCGTGGTACCTTTGGCCAGTGCCATGGCC
>PXAP01000341.1 GCA_003567115.1 Bacteroidota bacterium | reverse complement strand
GGCTACTGATTTCTGCCAGGACAGGAATTAGGAATTAATGAGGTCAGGATACAGAAAGGCAAAATGCCGGCTGATTTAAAAATTTAGTCTTAATGTTGGTAATTTAAGCCCGATTTCAATATGCTTTGTATTGCGCATTCATACACTGATCCGTATTTCAACCTTGCTGCAGAGGAATATGTGTTGAAAAATTTCTCCGGTAACTGTTTTATGCTCTGGCAGAATGACAGGGCCGTAGTTGTAGGTAAGCACCAAAATACCCTGGCCGAGGTCAATATGGATTATATACGTGAAAAAAAGATCAGGGTAGTACGCAGACTTTCAGGAGGAGGAGCGGTTTTTCATGATCTGGGAAATCTGAATTTCACTTTTGTAATGAACGGACATGAAGGAGATCTTGTTAATTATAAAAAATATACTTCACCGATATTGAAAGTGCTACGGAAGCTGTCAATTGATGCCAGATTCCATGGTAAGAATAATCTTACAATCGATGGCAGGAAGTTTTCCGGAAATGCTGAGCATATCTTCAAAAAAAGAGTCCTTCATCATGGCACCCTCCTTTTCTCATCGGGGATGGAAGATCTGAACCTCGCCCTGATGGTTAATCCTTCGAGATACAGAAGTAAAGCTGTAAACAGCATACGCAGCAAGGTTATCAATATTAAAGAACACCTGACATCAGACCTGGATGTAATACAATTCCGCGACATGATTTTAAAGCACGTTATGGATACCTCCCCGAACGCGTTTATTTATGAATTCACGAAAGAAGACATTGATAGTATAAACAAATTAAAATGCGAAAAATATGAGACCTGGGAATGGAATTTCGGATATTCACCGAAATACGATTTTGAAAAATCATTCAGCACAAATTCCGGGCAAATACATGTATCCCTGAATGTGTCGGCAGGAATCATACTGAAGGCCAAAATATACGGAAATCATTTAAATAAACTTGATACCGGAGCAATGGAAAAATTACTAACAGGAACCAGGCATGAAGAAAAAGAACTGCTCAAAAAATTTGAATCATTTCCGTTTTCAGATCACTCCATTGATATTACCGCCAAAGATTTTGTAAAGGAAATGTTTTAAAACAATTAATTCACGTCAAAAATCATATCTTCATCAAGATACCCGTCGGCAAAAACTGTCATTCTGATATTTGCCGCATGCACTGAAACCATTGATGACAATTGTATTGTCGGCACCATTGTTTGTCCGTTATTAATAGAAAGCTGCGTGTTCATTACCGGATCTCCTGCTGCCAGGGACAGAGCCGTGGAAGCAGCAACGTTGGCAAGGGTCTCTATATATTTATAAACCGTCATGGTTTGATTCCCGTTGATTATTCGATGGCAGGCAGATCTCTCAGCATCCTGTCCTGACAGTAATACTTTGCCGACCAGGTCATGCTTGTCAAGTGCCCTGAAGGCCCCGTCAGCAATGTGATCATTGGAGGCCACTACCGCATCAAGCTGCTCAGGATTTGACTCCAGATAATTATCAAGTATCCTGAAGGCTTCATCTCTGCTCCACCCCCTGATGAACTCATCAACAACAATGGATATTCTCCCGGTTTCAACAAAAGGCTGCAGGACATTCATTTGCCCGAGGCGAAGGAGGATGGAATTATTATCACCGTGATCTCCCCCAAGAAGAGCATAACGACCTTCATCTTTAATCCTGGAAAGATATTCAGCCTGCATCTCTCCCACCCTCATATTATCAAATGAAACATAAAAGTCAAGATCGCAATCATTTACTATACGATCATACGCAATGACCCTTACATCATGCTCATGAGCAAGATTTACAATATCAGATGCCCTTTTGCTGTCGACCGGAACTATTACAAGAACATCTATATCATTTTTTAATAATTCTATTACCTGTTCAAATTGCCGGACATGACTGTTTTCAGCTTCAGTAACCAGTACTGTGGCTCCCGCATTTCTGATATGGGAAGAAAAATAATCAATGTCTTTATCCCATCTCTCATGTGAGGGGCCTACACTAAATCCAATCTTTATTCCGTCTGTACTTGAACATGATGATATCATTATAATGCTGAATATCATCGCCAGGATTATAAACACTCCTTTTTTCATAACATTTGGTTTAAGTGAGAAATTAAGGTTGTATAGCTGGATCAATTAAATATTTTATATGATTAAAATTAACTGAGGTCTTCAATTCCAGAATTAATTGTAATATTATCTCCCGGCAACCTTCCACCAGAAATGTTTCCGGCATTTGACCGTACAATTGTTTGTAAAGGCGAAATTATGAATCCTGGCTGGAACATAACAAAATTCGGTTAGTTGTAAGCAATATATTCAATTGTCAAATTATATCAACAAACCTTTTATCTGTTGAAAGTAATATCAGCAATATCTTTGCTTTAATAACGAATATTTAACATTCTTTATGATTTAAATTTAAGGCAAATTGATCTTATAATCAATATTTTTAAGGTAATCCTTAAGGTGTTTTTATAAAATCCGGAATCTGAAAAAATTTATACTGCTGATAAGGCCCATGGTAAAAGATTATTGATATATTTCCAAAAATCCGGTAATTCATATCTAAAGATTAATATTTATCTTTCCGACCTGAAAACAATATATAAGACATGGATGTTCGTGAAGAAATCATAAGAGAATCTGCGAAGCTCTTTTTTCAAAAAGGAGTGAAAAAGGTAAAGATGGATAGTATCGCAAAAAAACTAAGGATATCAAAAAGAACTATTTACGAGAATTTTAAAAATAAGGATTCTTTGATAAGGGCAACTATCGATCATACCCAGAAAGAGCAAATGGAACTGAATAATAAGCTCCTCTCTGAATCGAAAAATACTATAGAGGCAGTTATGTCCCTTCTGAAAAATGGCTCAGAGATGCTTTCAGGGATCAATCCGAAATATTTTTCAGATCTTAAGCGCCTTTATCCCAATATCTGGAAAGAAAAAATAGAGCAAAACAAAGTCCATTCAAGGAAATTTATTCTGGATCTTCTTAAAAAAGGCAAAAAACAGGGTATTTATAGGAAAGACATCAACGAGGAGATCATAGCACTTATCTTAATAGAACAATTATCCATGTTATCTGACCAGAAGTTCCCGCCGGCAAAAAAGTTCTCTCTTGCTGAGATATATGAGAATATAATTATTAACATGACCAGAGGAGTTGCTACCGCCAGGGGGCTGGAATTACTTGAAAGGCACCATAACAGATCCTGACTCACTCATCTCTGAGCGTTTCGACAGGGTTCAGCCTTGCAGCCCGGTAAGCCTGGAAGCTGACTGTTGAAATTGCTATAATATAGGTTATTACAGATGCCGCCAAAAACAATACGATTCCCTGATCAATCCTGTAAGCAAAATTCTCAAGCCAGTTTCTCATAAAATACCAGGCAAACGGCCATGCTATTAAGGTTGAGATAAGCAGCAGGTAATTTATCTCTTTGGAAAGCAGTGCTATTACTGATGCTTCTGAAGCCCCCATAGCCTTTCTAATACCTATTTCCCGGCTCCGCTGTTCTGCCGTAAACGATGCCAGTCCGAGCAACCCCAGGCAAGCCACAAAAACCGAAAGAACTGCAAAAATCGAAAATATCATTCCCGTCCTCTGTTCACTCCTGTATCCGGCAACAAGATCATCTGCCAGGAATGAATATTCAAATGGCTGGTCATCGACAAACTCGTCCCACTTCTGGCGGGCAAAATCAATTGCGGCAGCAGAACTGCCCGGCTCGACCCTGGCAATAATGTACCCACCCCAATCTCCGGGACTTAAGATCACAGGATTGATTGTCTGACGCAGCGTTTCGAAATGGAAATCCCGCACTACCCCGATTATTGTAAAAGCAATATCTTCGGGGGCGTCTTCCGTTCCACCCGCCCCGGTCTGAAGGACACGGCTGCCAACAGGGTCTGAATAGCCCATTTGCCTCACTGCCGTTTCATTCATCACAACAGCGAGGGAATCACTTGCATAATTGCGTGAAAAGAACCTGCCGTCAACAAGTTCAAGCTGAAGCACATCAGCATAATCCCAGTCCACCCACGCATTTGATATTATATTCTGCTCACCCGAAGCAGTCCCCTCCCGCCTGAATGCATTGCCGCTGAATGGTGTACCAGGAATAGCATGCGCCTTTGAAGTACTTATTATCCCGGCAAACCCATCCAGCTCCTGGCAGAATGCTTCCCTTTGTTCCTGCGGAATATTATAACCCCTTTGGATAACAAGCACGTTATCGGGATCCATGCCCAGATCCTTCGTTCTGATATAATCCATCTGGCGGTACACAGTCAGTGTGCTTATTATTAACACAATGGTAATTACAAACTGGAATACCACAAGTATGCCTCTCAGTCTGGAGCCTTTCATCCCCGACTGCAATTTGCCCTTAAGAACCTTTACAGGCTCAAAGGAGGCCAAATAGAATGCCGGATAGCTGCCTGACATAAGTCCCACGAAAATGCCTACCAGCAATAAGCCGGGCAGGGTGTACCATGTAGTAAAATACTGCAGTTGCAGTTGCTTGCCGGATATATTGTTGAAAGAGGGTAAAAACAGTTCAACCAGCACCAGGGCAGCAACCAGTGATACAAAACTTAAAAATACCGATTCGCCAAGGAACTGGTTTATAAGCTGTGCCCTGGATGAACCTGCCACCTTTTTAAGTCCAATCTCTTTTGCCCTTCCTGCAGACCTGGCAGTGGACAGGTTCATGAAATTTATACTCGCGATAACAAGTATGAACAGCGCAATTAATGAAAACACCACAACTGTGGTCATGCTTCCGTTTCCCCGGATCTCGTACTGAAGGTCGGAATGCAGATGTATACTGGTAAGCGGTTGAAGGTAATAACCCCATTCATCGCCGCTTTCATAGAAATCTTCCAGGGTTATACCCAGGGCCATTTCAATCTGCGGCCCGAGGTACCTCTCAAGCATTTCGGGAAATTTTGCCTGCAGTTCGGCAGGGTCGGACCTTTCGTCAAGAAGAATATAGGTGTAATAGTTATTGCTCACCCACAGCTGGTTACTGTGTTGCGGAACACTGATAAAAGAGCCGGCCACATCGAACGAAAAATGTGAATTTGCCGGCGGGTCTTCAATAATCCCCGTAACTTCAAAATGGATACGCTCGGTTCCAAACTCCAGCGTCTTGCCTAAAGGGTCTTCATCACCAAAATACTTACCTGCTGCCGACTCGGTCATTACGATCGTATGGGGACGGTTGAGGGCGTTTTTAGGGTCGCCCTTAACCATATGAAAAGAGAATATGTCGAAGAGAGTTGAGTCAGCCCAAACAAATCCCCTTTCGACAATACTCCTGTTGCCATGGCGCAATACGGGTGTAGCATCAAAATTATAGAATCTTACAGCACTCAGCACCTCAGGATAGTCGGCTACAAGAGTTGCAGCCATGGGTGCCGGTGTAATAGGAGCATTGAAGCTGCTTCCCTGCATGCTGGCTTTCATGCAAAGGCGGTAAATGCTGGAGGAATTTTCATGGTGCCTGTCATAACTCAGCTCATCCTGCACAAAAAGAAGTATTAAAACTGAGCTGGCAATCCCGATTGCAAGTCCGGAAACATTAATCAAAGAATAACCTTTTTTCCTTATCAGGTTCCGGTACGCTATAGTAATATAATTCTTTATCATTATTATGTTATATTAACGTGTACGATAACGGACTCCTATTCGTAACGCAGTGATCTGGCCGGATCGATCAATGCCGCTTTCAGTGACTGGTACCCTGAGGCAATGAACACCACCAATACCGACATCGATGCTGCGCCGGCAAAAACAATTGGATTTTCTAACGGTATCCGGTATGCAAACATCTCAAGCCACCTGGCAGTGAAATACCATGCCAGAACCCATGAAACAACATTCGCAATTAACAGCCATAATCCAAACTGCCTGAAAAATATGAATACAATTGAAACCTCATTGGCCCCGAAAACCTTTCGCACGCCAATCTCCTTCGTTCTGTTCTCAACCATGAATGAAGAGAGCCCGTACATGCCAAGAGCGGCTATCAGAAATGCCAGCAGGCTGAAGAAGGTAAATATCCGGCCCAGTTGCATCTCCGTTCTGTAATGGAAATCATATTTATCAGACAGCAGGGCGAATTCGAACGGGTCATCGGGATTGATTTCTTCCCATGCTTCTTTTATGCCGGCAATGGTAAGGTGAAAATTCACCGGAGAAATATCAATGGTCATATACCTGGGGGACCCTCTTAAAAGATGAATTATAAGGGGCTCGACCAGCTGGTGCACAGACTTGAAGTGAAAATCGCCTACAACACCGATCACAGTATAGATTTCAATATTGTTCTCGCCGCGCTGCCGTCCTATGGTCATGCCAACAGGGTCGTTCCAGCCGAATGTACGAGCTGCCGTTTCATTTATAAGTACCGCCATTGTATCTGTGGCAAAAGCCGGGTCAAAATTTCTTCCATCTTTAATCCTGATATCCATTAGTCCGCTATACTCAGGATCAGCATGCATAAAACTGATTATGCTCTCTTCATCAACACCTTCGGGCTTAAAAACAGTGCCGCTGAACTCCTCTCCCGGAAAGGAGGTTGAAAAGGCAATACCGTTAACACCGGCGACGCCCTGCAAATGCTGATCAATTACCTGGTAACGGTTACGCAGGTCTAATGTGATAAGGTTTACAATGATCTTGTCAGACTTTGTAAACCCCAGGTCCTTGCTGTTGATATAATTCAGTTGTTTCCAGACAAAGGTGGTGCAGATCACCAGTGTTACCGATATAATCATCTGGAAGACGATCAGTCCGCTCCTGAGCCACGAACGTCCCCTGGATTCTGTTTTTCCTCCCCTCAAAGTCCTGACAGGGTTCCAGGCAGAAAGTATGAAGGCAGGGTAGCTGCCCGCTAAAAGTCCGACGAAAACAACAAACAGCGGGAACACAGCCAGGATCCGGTGGTTGTTTGGGCTGAAAAAGGAGAGATCAAGGTTTGTAATATTATTGAACCAGGGCAACCCAAGTTCAACCAGTGGAACCGCAATAACTGCTGCTATAAGTGCATATATGACCGATTCTCCGAGGAACTGCCTCACAAGCTGGCTTTTTGACGCACCCGAAACTTTCCTTATTCCAACCTCTTTTGACCTTAATGATGCCTTTGCTGTAGAAAGGTTCATGAAGTTAATGCATGCCAGCAGAAGAATAAAAACCGAAACGGCTGAAAAAATATAAACACTTGCTTTGTTCCCGGGAGGCGTAAGCTCAATAAGCATGTTTGAGTTCAGGTGAATGGAGGTAACCGGTTGAAGGAACGGATCAAGGGCAATACCGTACTCCCGCGATTGCTCTCCGAATCTTTCTTCAAAAAGATCTTCGAGCCTTTCGAAAAAAACAGCCTCCTCATAACTGTTGTTTGCCCTGAAGTATGTAAAGTAAGACAGGCTGAGCCAGTGGTCCATTGATCCGGGAGAGCGTATCTCGTAAAGAGACATGAATGGTACAACTGCGCTGAACGTGATATGAGAATTAGACGGAGGATTTGCAGCAATGCCTGTAACAGTGTAATCATGAGCATTATTTAACCTTATAACCTCACCAACCGGGTTTTCATCGCCAAAATACTTCCTGGCCATATCCCTGGTTATAACTATACTGAACGGATGACTAAGCACCCTCCCGGGATCGCCTGTTTCGAGCTCATATCCGAAAAAGGTGAAAAATGAAGAATCTGCTTTGATAACCAGAGGTTCGACATAATGATCGTCACCAACGCTGACATTTACGTTTTCAGGCACATCAATCCTTACAACATCATCAATGCCGGGAAAGGTTTCTTTAAGCACCCTGGCCAGGGGCGCCATGGCTACAGGCACATCCATCGAGGTGCCGAGCATCTCGGCCCTGAAGCCAAGGCGGTAGATATCCTTATGCCCGGGATGAAACCGGTCATAGCTCAATTCATGGTCAACCCACATCAGGATGAGAATACTGCAAGCCATCCCGACTGCCAACCCGGCAATATTTATTACCGAAAAGACACCTCTTTTGCGGATATTCCGGACAGCGATCAATATGTAGTTCCTTATCATTCTTTTAAGATTAAGCCCGCAATACCGGGACTGATGATCATCAGGTTTTATGTTTGTACTTATGACGCATCTCTGCCCCCCAAGGTTACATCAGGGCAGTAAAACTCACTCATAACGCAACGATTTCGCAGGATTGAGCCTTGCCACATGCCAGGCCCTGCCCCCCACCGTAATGGCAGATATCAGCAGTGCCAGCAGCCCTGGTAACGCCAGGGTAATTATGCCAGGGTCTATCCTGAAGGGAAAATTTTCCAGCCATCTGGTCATGACAAACCAGGCGACCGGCCAGGCTATGATGATTGAAACCAGGACCCACCGGGTAAATTCGGCCGTCAGTATAAACACAATAAGGTATTCACCTGCACCCATAACTTTCCTGATGGCAATTTCCCTGGTGCGCCGGATTGTAACAAATATACTCAGGCCATAAAGCCCCATGCATGCAATTATTACGGCAAGAAGGGCAAAATATCCGAACAGGTTGCTCATCCGTATCTCGGAAACATAAAGGTTGTCAATCTCCTCATCCAGAAACATATATTCAACCGGAGTGCCGGGTGAAAATTCTTCCCACAGATTCCAGACATGCTCAATCACACCGGCCTGATCCCGGCCGTCAGTGCGGATATTGACCAACCGCAGGTTTTGCGGTTGCCAGCCCATTACCAGGGGCCCCACAGGCTCATGCAATGACCTGAAATGGAAATTCCTCACAACCCCGATAACCCTGACCGGCTGCTGTCCGCCTAACATAAACTCCTCTCCGGCGGGATCATCAAATCCAAAATACCTTACCGCCTCCTCATTCAGAATATAGGTAAATTCCTGGTCGGCCGGCCGGTCAGGATCAAAATTCCTGCCTGAAATTATCTCAATATCCATCAGGTCAATATATTCCGGGTCTACTGGCAAAAACCTGTGGGTTTTCCGTTCACCTTCGATTGTCCATGTGTTGAACCAGGTAACATAACCGGGAAGGTTATTCGAAAGTGATACAGATTCTATTGCATCATGCTCAAGGAGCCTGTCCCTGATGGCATCCACTGAGCGGGAAATATCTCTGTTTACCCTTACAATCAACACATTATCCTTGTCAAACCCGAGATCCATATTCCTCATATAACTGACCTGTCTGCTGACTACCATAGTCCCTGCAATAAGCACTACCGATATGGCAAATTGCAAAACAATAAGCGTTCTCCTGAACCACAGTGCACCCTTTCCGCCGGCGTTTCCTTTTTTCAGCACAGTGCTGGTAGCGAGTGATGCCAGGTAAAAAGCAGGATATATGCCGGCAAGAATTCCGGTTAACAGTACAAGCAGGAATACAGACAAAAAAAACGGGACGCTGCCGAAAGAGCTGAAGTTTAGATCGGCAAAAAGAAGATTGTTAAAAACAGGGAGCAGAAACTCTGCCAGGATTATTCCGACCAGGAAGGCTATGAAACTCAATACAACCGATTCGGCAAGAAATTGTAATACAAGGTCTTTCCGGTTTGCCCCAACCACCTTTCTGACCCCGATTTCGTCCATCCTCGCAGAAGCATTTGCAGTCGCCAGGTTAACGAAATTTACTATGGCAATAGTCAGGATAAGGCCTGCGATCACGATCAGCGTATGTACAAGGGGCAGGTTGCCGTGGCGTACCGGCGGTGAATCGTCCAGATCTCTGTTAAAATAGATATCGCTGAGAGGACGAAACCTGAAGCTGAAAAACCTGGCATCCGGGAACCTTTCATCGACAAGATCATTAAATTTGTCTGCCATGGTTTCCGGGTCGGCTGTTTCATGCAGTAGCACATATGTGAAGAAATTCATATAATTGAAGAGGTAGCTGTCAAAATCATCATTATTTTCGATATGCGGCAGTGTTGAGAATGAGCCAAGCCCTTTTACAGGCAGGTGAAAGTTTTCCGGATCTTCAATAATTGCGGTGACTGTATATTCCCTGTTGTTGTCAAAAACGACCGTCTCACCGACCGGATCATCATTCCCGAATATCATCCGGGCCCGTGAGCTTGTCAGTACAAGGGAAAATGGCATGCGGAGTGCAGATGAGGGATCTCCTCTGAGGAACCTGAATGAGAATATATCGAAAACCGAAGAATCAGCATAGGCAAACTCCTTAAGCCTGAAATTCTGCTCCCCGTATCTGAGAAGCGGACTGTATCTGAAGTCCATGCGGGCAGTCTGCTCAACTTCCGGGAAATTATCGCTTAGCAAAAGGGCCTGCGCTGTTCCCGTAACAACGAAATCACCAACCTCAAGCCTGTGTATCCTGTCATAATTCTCATTGAATTTATCGGCCGACAACTCGTTGAAAACATACAGCATGATCAATATTGAAGCCGCAATTCCCACCGCCAGTCCACCGATATTTATGGCAGAGGTGACGCGGTTCCTTATCAGCTTTCTCACTGCTGTAACAAAATAGTTCCTTATCATGTGGGTAATGTTTTTACCTTTTCGGGGAACACCTTAAGAGTTCGACCCGTATGACTATTCATCCCTTAATGTTTCGGCAGGATTTGCGCGCGAGGCCTTCAGGGCCAGCGTCGACACGGTTAAAAAGCTGATAAGCCATGCCAGTATGCCGGCGGTAATGAAAAAATGCACTCCCACTGTAGTACGGTAAGCAAAACCTGCCAGCCATTCATTCATAAAATACCATGCCAGAGGCCATGCAACGATGTTAGCCAGAAGAACCCATTTTGTAAAATCGCCGACAAGCATACCAGTAATTTTCCATTCACCTGCGCCCATAACCTTTCGTATTCCAATCTCCCTGGTTCTTCTGAGAACCATGAAAGAGGTAAGGCCGTAGAGGCCTACCGTTGCGATTAATATAGCCAGCAGGGCGGCATTTCCGAACATTCTTCCGAACCGCTCCTCTGTCCGGTAAAGTACGTCAAAACTTTCATCAAGAAAAAAGTAATTGAGATCCCTTCCGGGGAAAAGTCCTGACCATACCGCTTCTATATGATCAAGGGCATTTGCTTCAGCACCTTCCCTAAACCTCACATTGACCACGTTGCACCATTCCGCCCTGTTGTATATAACCAGGGGCTCAACCGCTGTATGCAGCGAATGGAAATTAAAGTCCTCTACCACCCCTATCACCTCGCCAAACTCTTCCCTTTCCCATAACCTGAACCTCTTACCAGCGGCAGGCTCGTTGCCGTATATCATCCTCGCCGCGGTCCGGTTCAGCAGGTAACCGTTCTCACGGTCAAACCGGCTGCCTTCTATGAAGTCGCGCCCCTCAACAATCCGGATATCCATCAGCTCAAGGTAGTTGTCGGTTACCGGTAGCGAATAAAAGCTGTTTACATCATCAAGGTAGTAAAACCCCTGTTTCATTGCTACCCTTCCGGGGATGTTATTGGAGTATGCAACATGCAGTATGTCGGGATTATCAATCAAACGCTCCCTGAGAAGCTCCTTAGTTCCTGGCTGCTCATGACCGGGTAAATAAAAATACGCAATATTGTCTTTATCAAATCCCAGGTCCTTGTTTTTAAGAAACCTTATCTGTCCGGTTACAACAAGCGTTGAAATTATCAGTATTATCGATATGACATACTGCACGACTATCAAGAGTTTTCTGAACATTCCGCCCCCGGGGCCTTTTGAACCATTGCCTTTAAGAACTATTACCGGGCTGAACGAAGTAAGGTAAAATGAAGGATACAATCCTGCAATAACACCGAGGATCACTGCTCCTGCCAAAACAGCAAACAGGAAGCCCGAAACATAATTGATATGAATGTCTGCCAGCACAAGCCTGTTAAAATGGGGCAGGGTGAGCTCAACAAAAGCCACAGCAATTATCCCGGAAGCAATACATAAAATTACCGTTTCTACAAGGAACTGGAGGACAAGTGCAGGCCTTGCGGCCCCTGCCACTTTTCTCACGCCTATTTCCCTGGCCCTCAGCGATGCTGCTGCTGTTGAGAGGTTTACGAAATTAATTGCCGCTATAAGAAGGATAAATATCGCGGCCGTCAGGAAAATCAGCACAAAAGATCTGTTGCCCTTTTTTATTGCCTGATCAAACTCTACACCCTCAACAAAGTAGGTTTCGATCAGGGGCCTCAGCCGGACGGTCAGATGAAAATCATCTTCACCGGAAAGCCCGCTGTTCCTGAACCTCTCATCGTATATGTTCTCACCCAGCATCCTGGCTTCTGTTCCCTCACCAAGCAGCAGATAAATATGGAAATTCGAATAAGCCGACAGTTCATCCAGATCTGTGAAACCCATAGCCCATGGCACCGACAAAAATGACCCTATTGCATCTGCCTGTATTGTGGAGTTAGGAGGCAGGTCTTCAATTACCCCGGTAACTGTAAAAGGCTGGTTGTTTCTCAAGTAAATAACACGTCCCACAGGGCTTCCGTTCCTGAAAACCCTTTCTGCCATGCTTTCGGTAATGACAACTTCAAAAGGAGAGGTCAATATTTCATTCCTGTTGCCCTCAAGCAGCGTGAATGAAAAGATGTCAAAAAATGCTGAATCGGCCCAGATCATATTGGTAAACATATAGCTGTTGTCACCATAATCAAAAGGTTGTGCCGAGTTATAGAAATTTATCCTGGTCAGCTTATCTATTTCGGGGAAATTGACAGCAAGAAAATCGGCATTCTGTGGGGGATGGATAACCTGGTTATTGAATTCCAACCTGAATATCCTGTCTCTGTTCTCATGAAACCTGTCGGCCGAATACTGGCTTATCACATACAGCATTAACAGGATAAATGCGGCAGATCCAACGGAGAGCCCGAGTATGTTAATAACCGTAAAGCTTTTGTGCCTTAGCAAATTTCTGAATGCCGTTATTATATAATTTCGTAACATAGCTGTTCAAAAATTACTGTCCACCTATTCTACATCAATATAAATGCCACACACTTCATATTATTGATTATGCGGCTTATAAGACGATCACAATGGTGTGCAGATATCCGGCTCCAGAATTAATATGTACGTATATGAACAGTATGCGTGCAGTTTTTGCAGCAATTTTAAAGCTCCGGCCATAAGTGACGGCTGACGGCAACTGTTATGGTAAAACAAGCTATTCGTCGCCCGGCTGGTAACCGGTATCCTCAAGCAGGTTGTCCGATTTGCCTGCCCTGACCGCCAGGCGGTCGCATACCTCATTTTCCCTGATGCTGGCATGACCCTTGACCCATACAAAAGTGACATTGTGCTTTCGGTAGGCCTCAAGGAACCGTTTCCAAAGGTCGGGGTTTTTCTTTTTTTTGAAATCCTTCTTCTCCCAGCCGAACACCCATTTTTTTTCCACTGCATCGGCAACATAGCGCGAATCGGTATAGACCGTTACACGGCTTCCTGGTATTTTCAGTGTCTCCAGGGCAACTATAACTGCCAGAAGCTCCATCCGGTTATTGGTTGTAAGCCTGTACCCCTGCGAAATTTCCTTCCTGTGCCTCCCTGATATAAGTACAATGCCGTAGCCTCCAGGACCGGGATTGCCTTGTGCCGCTCCGTCGGTATAAACTGTTATTTTGGGAGGTCTTGCCATATTAATTTTGCCTGCAGCCTGACTTCTGAAGTCAGACGAAATTTATCTTAGTTTACAATGGTCATCTCTTCTATAAAATGCGAAGCCCGGGCATACTTGTCAATTATAAACAGTATGTAGCGCACATCGACGGCAATTGAGCGCTGCAGCTCCGGCTCAAAGGCTATGTAATACCTTATTAATTCTGTTGCTAATATATCATAATTATTTATCAATTTACAACAAATATCTGTCAGTCTGCTTACCGGTTACACAGGCAGGTGACCGGCAGGACAGGTCTGTACAATTGACCCGGTCATTTGTTGAAGTCAATGCTTGTCTGAACAGGTTTAAGTCTGAAGGTTCTGCGGTGATAGCTGCTATGTCCGTGTTCCCGTAGTGCCCGGGCATGCATCCTGGTGGGATAGCCCTTGTTACTGCTCCATCCGTATACAGGGAACTCATCGTGAAGTTTTTTCATGATATCGTCGCGGCAGGTTTTTGCGAGAATTGATGCTGCAGCTATGCTCATGTAGGTAGAATCTCCCCTGACAATACAGGTATGGGGAATTCCCTTGTATAAGGTGAAGCGGTTGCCGTCAACCAGAATATGACCCGGCCTTGAGGCAAGCTCGTCAAGTGCCCTGTGCATGGCAAGAATCGAAGCATTGAGTATGTTGATCCTGTCAATCTCTTCATTACAGACTATCCCGATCCCCCAGGAGACAGCAGATTGCTCCAGCCCGGCACGCAGCAGTTCACGCCTGGCCGGGGATAACTTTTTTGAGTCAGTCAGTAACCTGTTTTCATAGCTTCGGGGAAGGATAACCGCAGCAGCTACAACAGGTCCTGCCAAGCAGCCCCTGCCTGCTTCATCGCATCCGGCTTCAATTACATCATGCCTGAAAAAGCTCTTTAACATGATCACTGGTGTTAGATCTGCTCCGAACCTGTCATGAGATATAAACCGGTCT
>PXAP01000089.1 GCA_003567115.1 Bacteroidota bacterium | reverse complement strand
TCCCCGGCGGTATTGGCTCCGGCAACCCCGTAATTTACAAGACTGATGCCTTTGGAGCCAAGCAGGTCCTTTAATTTTTGCCGTGTCTGCGTGTCCATGGAATAGTGTGTCGTACCTTCAATTCCTGCTCCAATGGTCTGACCCGGATACATTTCCACATATTTCAGTCCCAGCTCATTAAGTTTATCCAGAGTCTCTTCAAAGGTGAAAAGCCTGAAAGTATAGGCCTGTGCGGCAAGTTTCCAGCCAAGCTCTTCAGCTGCCGAATTGTCGTATTTTTGCTGCGCATTAACAGGAATAAGTAGAAAAAATGCAATAAAAACGTTAAGGAAAATTTTCAGTTGCTTCATGATTGTAGTGTTTAGTTTTAAAATAATGTATTACTTAAATATCCAAATTGAAATTTTTGAACCGGGATTCACCCGGTTTTTGAACAAAGGCTCCTCAATCGTGGCCAATTTGGTTAAAATCCACTCTTGAATAATTTTTAACCTTTGTTCTCTTGGCATAAATGACACTGAATTAATCCGCTTTTTGAGCTATTTGAACGCACCTCGCCCATATACCCTGGTATTGGTTCTCATATCTGCCTCCTTTCTCTTTTTCTATGCTGCTTCAATGAGCCTGTCAAGCTCCTGCCAGTCAGCTTTATAAAAATGATGTTCATACATCTTAAGTTATGTTTCATTTATTGCTAATTTCCGGATTGGGTCCACCTGTCAATTAATATATATATTACCTGATAATGAATAAACTACTGCATCCTTGAACACAAATTCAAAAGCAACCTTTTCCCCTTCAAGGGCCGAAAGGCCTTTACCATTCCATTTAACTGTTGCATCAGTATTATTGCCGGTTATAACCTGGCTGTCCTCGATTGTATAGCCGGTAACCGGCATCCCTGTTTCATCAAAAACGGCTACCTTTAAAAAACCTTGCTGTTCAATATCGGCACTGACCCTGAAGTCATTTCCGGCAACACAAAAAAGATTGGTTTTAATTCTTCCGGTAACTGAATTACCAGTGGTCATGTAACCTGCAAATCCGTCCGGTCTTAGCCTCGCCAGATTCAATGAACCCTCCCTCCAGTCAGTATGATAGTGATTGCTGCCACCATAATAGATAAGAATCTCATCATTATTTATTACTGGAACTGAAGCATATATACAACCTGCATCATAATCGCTGTATGGATAATCTGACAGATTTTTTCCTCGCGGAATAAAAGCATTTCCAGGTGAGATCCGATACCAGCTCCTGTTATCCGGACTCCAGGCTAATTCCGTATCTACTGTATCATCTTCATTCAGTATTGATGGCAGTCCGATATATATATTTGCGTAATAAAATATCGGCATAGAGTATATCTGCTCATGAGGTCCCTTTCCCCGCAAGATCTCCTCCGGTTCAGTCCAGTTGATAAAATCTTCACTTTCAGTTCTGACTGCAATTCTTTGCCTGTCCTGCCATATGCGGGTTATCCCTACATATTTATTCAGTCCGGGGGACCATATGGCATTATTATGTGCATCACCCTGAACATTATGCTCTGGCCACGGATAAGGATCGGACCAAACAAGGCCATCTTCAGAAAAAGCCACAGCCATATGTCTTTCAGGATGGTCAATCCTCCCAAACATCTTGTATCTTCTTTTCGGTTCACTCTCATGATTGTCTTTGAAAACGCCGCCTTCAAAATTAAGCTTAACAATATTGTTTTCAGTCGATCCCATGAATTCAACAAGACCTAAGGACGGTTTGATCCACTTGATACCATCTTCAGACCAGGCGTAAAGAATTCCGCGTTGCCTTCCGGCACGGGCCGTTGAATATTTGTGTTTTGGCCGTTCCTTTACAGGTACAGACTCTGATGAAGCATCTCTTATGAAACATTTATACCATATTTTAAATAATTTATCTTCCTCATCATAAATTACATTTGGATATAAATTATCATAACGTGCCTCCCAGATTTTTGGCGGATCTGACCAGTACTCCTCTTCAAAAAGCGGGTTATTGGGATCCTTGATTACATTTCCTGGCACAAGGCTGACATTTTCAGTTCCGGCAATAATCCTGGAGTCAAGCAAAAGAAACCTGTTGATTTCAGCTTCCCGGCATGAAGTAATAATGAAAAAAAATCCAATTACAAATAACTTTACAAGCATATTACAAATTCTTGATTACAAAATATATATATTGGAACCTGGTGGTATGAATACTTGTGCCTGTATTATATCCGGTTACCTGGAAACCCTTCCGGTTGTTACTCCTTCCATAAGTTTTTCTACCTCATCTGCAGTTACCAGGTTATAATCTCCATAAACGGTATGTTTGAGGCATGATGCCGCTACAGCAAAATTCAGGGCCTTCTGGTCATCGCCGGGGAAATTGTTTAATCCGTAAATCAATCCCCCCATGAAGGAATCACCACCGCCAACCCTGTCAACTATATGTGTAATGTTGTATTCAGGAGCTTTGTATAACTTTTTACCGTCATGAAGTACTCCTGACCAGGTATTGTGATTTGCATTGATTGATCCCCGCAATGTAATTATAACCTTCTTTGCTTTTGGGAACTTTTTGAAAAGCTGTTTACAAACTGATTCATAAGCCTCTGCATCAACCTGTCCTTTCTCAGCATCAACCCCCTCCGGTTTTATTCCGAAAACTTTTTCAGCATCTTCTTCGTTCCCCAGAATAATGTCGCACCCCTCAACCAGTCCTGGCATAACTTCAGAAGCAGACTTACCGTATTTCCACAGGTTTTTCCTGAAATTCAGGTCGGTGGAAACGGTTATTCCTTTTTTATCAGCCATCTTAACCGCTTCCAGGCAAACCATGGCAGTATTTGCAGATATTGCGGGAGTTATCCCCGTCCAGTGAAACCAGCTTGCATCATGCATAACTCTTTCCCAGTCCACCATCCCTGGTTCTATTTCAGATATCGCTGAGCTTTCCCTGTCGTATATGACTTTACTACCCCTGTTTACAGCACCCATTTCAAGAAAATAAATACCGAGTCGCTTACCACCCCTTAAAATATGAGTTGTGCCGACATTATGTTTCCGCAATGACATTAATGCTGACTGGCCGATATCATTTTCAGGAAGCCGGGAAACAAACTCAACGGGCAAACCGTAATTGGCAATGGAAATTGCAACGTTTGCCTCACCGCCGCCATATAAAACTTCAAAACTGCCTGCCTGGCTGAACCTTTGATAGCCCGGAGGTGTCAATCGAAGCATTATTTCACCAAAGGTGACAATGGTCTTCTTCTTGTTTTGCGATTGGTTATCTGAAAGTGTCATAGTATTTAATATTAATTAAAAGTTATTTCCAGGGTCGTGTTATGTTTTGTGTAGCCGGAGGGCTTTATCTTCTCAACCGGGGTTAACCTG
>PXAP01000076.1 GCA_003567115.1 Bacteroidota bacterium | reverse complement strand
TGTGCGTGCTGCAACTAAATGAAATCTGAAATATACAAAATAAAGGTTATAAACGTTTTGTTTAATGACATCCGGAAATACCTGCGGTCCTGCCGCCGGGATAAACGGTAAATTAAAAATCATAAAATCCGGTTTTTGACCTCCGGGTTGGAATGAAACTGGCAAAATGCCTTCTGCTTCTGGCTCAGGGATGGTCAATTTCAAGGATTTTTTTACTGAATTAAGAAAGGATAAAGATTTTTTAAGAAGATTCATATGGATAGAAATTCGATTACAGGAATAATCCTCATAGCATTGATACTTATTATTTTCAGTGTCTTAAACCGGCCTTCGCCCGAAGAGATTGAAGAGGCAAGGCGCCGTCAGGATTCACTGGAAATGGTAAGACAGCAGCTTGAGGAAGAAGCAGCGGAAGTTGCCCGGGAAGAGATAGTAGAAGAGCCGGTTACGGAAGAACCTGATACCAATCAGATAACAACTGACCTGGTAGACAGGTTTGGGGTTTTTGCCGAAGCTGCAATAGGAGAAGATGAGATTTACACAATTGAAAATGAGAAGATCACACTTGGCATATCTGCAAAGGGCGGCCGGCTGTGGTCAGTCCGGCTGAAAGAATATCAGACCTGGGATTCGCTTCCTCTTATGCTGTTTGATGGTGAAAATAATTCATTCGGACTGAATTTTTTTGTACAGAACCGCAGTATATCAACTAATGACCTTTATTTTAATCCTCTTGATGAAGAGCTGGTTCCGTACGCTGAAGATGAATCGACTCTTGCTTTGAGACTCTATGCAGGGGAGGAAAGGTATATTGAATATGTCTATACTCTTTATCCCGGTAGTTACATGGCAGATTTCAATATTAACATGGTTGGTATGGATCAGCTGCTTGGTGCCACTGCCAGCTTTGTTGATCTGAGATGGGAAATAGATGTTCCCGGTCAGGAAAGGGTTAGCAGCAATGAAAACAATTATTCCACAATACAGTACAAATTCCTTGGTGATGATGTAGATAAACTTTCTGAAAGGTCTGACCATGATCATGAAGAGTTACGGACACGACTGAAATGGGTAGCTTTTAAGCAGCAGTTTTTTTCATCCGTATTAATTGCTGAAGATCATTTTGCCAGTGCTATTGTGGAGCAGCAACGTTTTGATGAGGGCCCTTATATAAGGAATTACATGATGGATGTTCGTATTCCCATTGAAAGCAGTCCCACCGAAATAATTCCAATGCAGTTCTATTTCGGCCCCAATCATTTTAACACCCTGAAGACATATTCACGAAGTTATCTGGCCGCCAGAAATTATGACCTCGAAATGGAAAGGATGGTGCCTCTTGGATGGGGTATTTTCGGCTGGGTTAACCGTTTTGTTGTAATTCCGGTTTTTAATTTCCTTGAAGGGTTTATAGTAAATTACGGGATAATTATATTGCTCCTGACAGTCTTTATCAAAATAATCGTATTCCCGCTTACCTATAAATCGTATGTATCAACTTCCAAGATGCGGGTTTTAAAACCGCAGATAGATGCTATAAATGAAAAAATCCCGAAGGAAAAGGCTATGGAAAGGCAGCAGGCCACCATGAAACTGTACAAACGTGCCGGGGTAAATCCCATGGGAGGATGCCTGCCTATGCTTATACAGCTTCCCATTCTGATTGCCTTGTTCAGGTTTTTTCCATCCTCCTTTGAGCTAAGGCAGGAAAGTTTCCTGTGGGCGACCGACCTGTCCACCTACGACTCCATAATGGATCTGCCCTTTACCATTCCCTGGTATGGTGATCATGTGAGCCTGTTTACTCTCCTGATGTGCATCTCCACTGTTATTTATACAAGAATGAACTCACAGATGACCGCAGGCTCAAGCCAGATGCCGGGCATGCAGACAATGATGTATATAATGCCGGTAATGTTACTGTTTATTTTCAATAGCTTTGCATCTGCCCTCAGCTACTATTATTTTCTTACAAACATTATAACCTTTGGTCAGCAGGCAATAATAAAAAGGTTCGTGAACGATGAGGATCTTCTGAAAAGGCTCAACGAGAATAAAAAGAAGCCGGTAAGCAAGTCCAATTTTCAGAAGAGGCTTGAAGAGATGTCCAAAAAACGCGGAGGGCAGTCCCCTAAAACCAAAGATACCGGTAAAAAGAAAAAGTCCGTGGCCAGAAGAAAGATTTAATAATTTTATTTTCCAGATACTGTCAGCCTTTAGAGTCAGTATTCGGGTTACAGGATATGTATATACAGATTATCCCATAAAATTTGCAGAAACAATGTCTGACCATATAATACAATATATAACAAACCCTGCAAATCAACTTTGATCTCTCATTGCAGGCTTGAGCCTACTCCAAAAAGTCAATAATGGTGATTTTTTACAAAAATTCAAATATAAAATGCATTGATAAACAGCGATTTGAAAATTTGATTTTACTAATTTTTGACCAAAAAAATACTTTATAGAGTGGCTCATGCTTATTTCTTTAAAATGAAAGCTTTTTCTTCAACAATGTCAATATGCTGTCCGTTGTGTATTACAGTGGTATATGGATGGTAGTCACAACCGCCCCGTTCTTCCATGCCTAATGCCACCATAAGTGTATCGGTTTCATCAGTACCTAGCTCAAGATAAAAAATATCGCTTAGTCCTGTAAGGCTTATCATTGGTAACTGGACAGTCACAAGTTCAATATAAATGGTGTCAGGGTCCGTTTCCCGGTTAACTATCAGGTCTTTTCGTTCATCATTGGCAAAGTAATGTATACCAATTTCTTCTGGATTGTAGGCACCATTATCCAGCAAATCAGTCCCGGTTTCTTTTTCTATAATGCTGAACCTGAAGGGCTCCGGATGGATGGAGCACCTTTCATCTTCCTTGCATGATGTAATTATCAGGGTTGTTATAACAACAAAAGCAACTATCTTAAAAGTTTTTTTCATGATGATAAAAATTTGGTGCAACTTCTTAAAAACCTGTGTCCTGTATTTGCACCAAATGCCTGGAACAGTTTCATTTGGCACAAATGCGGATAATGACAGATTGGCAACTTTTGTGGCCAAATGACATTATCCTGGGGACGTGGTTATGTTAGTGCAGGGCTTTGCCAGAAAGCCCGTGCAGTTAAAAAATTTAAGGTGCGTAGCAAAAATCGGGTTTAAGCCACTCTGGTGGCGGATAGTCCCATGTTAGCAAATTTTGCTACCATCTTTTTTACGAAAGAATGCCCTTAAAGGTTACCCGGGTGATTAACCTGATTATTAAACCTCTCCTCTTATTGATATTCCTGCCAGCTTTTAATAGCAAGGTCATCGGGCTTTAGTCTGCAGAATGAATAGATAAATGCCGAAGCGAGTCTCGCGTTGGTAATAAGCGGTATATTGTAGTCTATCGCTGCACGCCTGATGT
>PXAP01000046.1 GCA_003567115.1 Bacteroidota bacterium | reverse complement strand
GGCATTCTCATTTCTCCTGGCAGTTTCTTCTTCAAGTCGCTCCAGTTGAGCCAGCCCAATGGCCGCCTGGTATTCTGTAGTCCGCAGCTTGGTGCCTAATATAACCGTTCCCGCACCAACTTCGCCAACTGTAGCTCCATAGGGATTACCATAATTATGGTATGAGAAACATCTGTCCATAAATTCATCGTTATCGCTTACAATTGCTCCTCCTTCTCCGACAGGAAGATTCTTGGAATTCTGGAAGCTGAAGCATCCTGCATCACCAAATGTTCCCGTTTTTTTGTTGTTGATCTCAGCCAGCCATGCCTGGCAGGCATCTTCAACCACTACGAGATCATGTTTTTCAGCAATTTCCATAATCTTTACCATGTCGGCAGGGAGGCCAAGGATATGAACCGGCAGGATTGCCTTTGTTCCGGATGTGATTTTGGCTTCAATTTTATCAACATCGATCTGGAATGTTTCAGGGTCGGTGTCAACAAAAACAGGCATGGCACCTGCCATCAGAATTGATTGTACTGTTGCAATAAAGGTATAGGGTGGTACAATCACTTCGTCTCCACCTCCAACATCCAGCTGAACCAAAGCAGCAATAAGGGCATTTGTGCCGTTTACAGTCGCAAGGCAGCGTTTGGCGCCGACTGTTTGAGCCCATTTTTCCTCGAATTCGTCAACAATGCCGGCACGTGACCATACACCACTTCGCAGGGACTTGATTATCCGTTCTTCATCAGCATCGGGTTTCCAGATTGGCCATTCCGGCCATCCTGCAGTACGAACCGGCTGTCCGCCCAATACTGCGGGCACAGTCGGGTCACTTGCACAATTAACTGAAAGAGCAGGTCCCATACTCATAGTTGCGGCAATCCCCAGACCCGCGAGTGAATTTTGTTTTACAAATTCACGCCTTGAATACTTTTTTTTTGCCATTTTTGTTTGTTTAAATAGTTGAATGTGAAAAGCAGTATATTAAAAGGTATTCAGAACAAAATCCCAATATTTTTAAACTTACAAAATTTTCGGAAAAATCCACAACAGCTCTCCTCTTTTCCGGTAAAAAATTTCAATATTCTTCCAATCTTCACAGGTAAACTTACCTTATAAGTTTTGCATTTTATACAGGAAGTATAACCGGTGTTATTCTGGTCGGAATAGTACTGATATCCGGTGAGGTCACAGACATGTTACCGGCAAACATCGATGCAGGAACCGGAGCTGTATGACCCACGGGCATTAATTCTTACATCGGCAATTCATATGGCTGACTGAAGCCGGATAACTATCAAATATTATTAAACCCGGAATTAAAATCTTAATTTTGTGCTTGTAATGAAGTTTGGCATAATTTGTCGGTTTTTTATGAGGTGAGTTCAGGAAGTCCCCCTTCCTGAACAGTCATAATAAAAATGTAGTTCATTATCCGTTAATCCTGATGCAGTGCAAAACCGAATCATGATTTACCGGACAGGTAAAGGAAAAAACTAAAATAATATTACAAATGGATGCAGTAAGTTTAATAAGGAAATTAATAATCCTTTTATTTATGATAATGTTTTCAGTTGCCTTGTGCGGGCAGGAAGCGGAAAACAGGTATCGCTTTGCAGAAACAGGCCTTGAAACAGGAGTGCTTGAACCTGGTGAATTGAATATGATAACCGATGTTCCCGGGGTAAAAGTGGGACATTATACACTTATGGAGGGCGACAATGTGCGTACGGGGGTTACCGCCATACTGCCCCATCAGGGCAACCTCTTTATCGATAAGGTACCTGCAGCCATTCATTGTTTCAATGGTTTCGGGAAGCTGGCCGGCTACCTCCAGGTGAAGGAGCTGGGCAATATCGAGACTCCCGTTGTTCTGACCAACACCCTGAATGTAGGCACGGCGGTCGATGCCGTAATACGGTATATGCTGCAGCTTGAAGGCAATGAGAATGTCAGGTCGGTCAACGCCGTTGTTGGCGAGACCAATGATGGTTACCTGAACGACATCCGGGGTCAGCATGTCAGGGCCGCTCATGTTGAGGAGGCAATCAGAAGGGCTAAAGGCGGAAGGGTGGAGGAAGGCAGCGTGGGGGCAGGTACAGGCACCGTTTCCATGGGATTCAAGTCCGGTATCGGCACCGCTTCAAGGAAGACGCCGCCTGCAGGAGGGAAAAGCTATACTGTCGGGGTGCTGGTGCAGTCCAATTTCGGCCGTGAGCTTATTGTCAACGGTGTCCCGGTTACCCGCGAAATACTTGACACCCGGCCGGACACGGAGGATGACGGTTCATGCATGATTATCATAGCCACTGATGCTCCGGTGTCATCACGCAACCTGGAAAGGCTGGCAAGGCGTTCTTTTAACGGAATGGCCCGCACAACCAGGTTTATGTCAAATTCTTCGGGCGACTTTGCCATAGCATTTTCAACGGCATACCGTATAAACCATACAGGACCGGTTGTGACTGAGGAAATGCCCGCCCTGTTGAGCAACAGCGCGATGGACGGACTCTTTCAGGCTGTTGAAGAGGCAACCCGGGAGGCTGTATATAATTCGCTTTTCATGGCTGAGACTGTTGAGGGGCGTGACGGCAACAGGGCCGAAGCATTACCGGTTGATAGAGTTATTGAACTTTTGAAAAGGCATAATAGCTTTAAAACCGAATAGGTAATGCGACAAGGTATAATCGGCATAGTGGGAGGGATGGGGCCTGAAGCCGGGTTATCCCTTTCGGGGAAAATAACAGGCAGTACCATCGCGGCAAGCGATCAGGATCACCTGCCGCAAATACTTTATTCCCTACCGGAAATGATACCTGACCGCACGGAATATATTACCGGCAATATCAAAACCAATCCTGCCGGTGGTATTCTGCAGATACTAAAGGGCATGGAGCAGTCCGGTGTGACCATTGCTGCCCTGGCCTGCAATTCTGCCCATGCACCTGAGATATTCGATGTGGTTGTTTCAGGGCTCAGGCAGAGAAAATCAAAGATCAGGCTTCTCCACATGGTTGATGAGGTGGGTGATTTTATCAGCCGTCATTATTCCGTGGGCGCCAGGGTGGGGGTTCTCGGTACAACGGGAACCTACCGGACCCGGCTCTATGACAGGCTTCAGAAATACGGGCTCACTACCGTGAACATCTCCGGACAGGAGCAGCATCAAATGCATCAGGCCATTTACCATCCGCATTTCGGAGTAAAATCCAGTGCCGGTATCATCCCCGAAAGGGCAGTCAGTATAATGGAAAATGCGGCAAACTCGCTCATCAAATCCGGAGCGGAGCTGATTGTCATGGGATGCACGGAACTGGCACTTATTTATTCTGACCGCCAATTTCAGGGTTTGCCCGTTATAGATTCCTCTGAGGTTCTTGCAAGAGCTCTTATAAATGCTCATTCGCCCGGCAAGCTTAAGCCGTGGATAGAATGACAATTATAACTTATTATCATGTGCATGCGTGCAGATATTTTTCCGTGGGGGCTTCATCCATATAACTTTACAAATATCTTATTATCCTTCTGAAGGGTGCGAGAAGGGTGGCCCATGGAAATTCGGAAAGAATCATCAGTATAAGGATTGAAGGATGGAAATGAATAGCTGCCAGCACAATTGCCATACCATTATTTTTATACGCCAGTCCGACTATAATGGCTATTTTATTTTCCTTATTATGAGGTTTTCCTATAAGGTATCCGATAAAATGCAGCAGTACGGATATTAAATATAATGCACCGATTTTCCATAAAATACTTATGGAATCATTCAGTATGAGATCCCGTTGCGAACCCATGGCAGCATAAACCATGATAAATATTATCAATATGTTGATGGCTGTGAATTTGTTTTTCCCCCTGTTTATGATTCCCGGTATTGTTTTTTTGATAACCTGCGAAAGTACCAGGGGAATAAAAACAAGAATTAAAAGGTCGGTAAATATTTCTCCGGTATTGATTGACAGATTCTCATAATTTATTAATCTGAATAACAGCGGCACCGTGAAAGGTGCTATCATTGAGGTTATTATGGTAATGCCGGATGCAAGGGCTATATTACCTTTTACAATATCTGTCAGTGAAGGACCGGATACTGCTGCCGGCATGGCTGTAAGAAGTAATATTCCAATTGCAAGATCACGGTTGATCAGGTTTAAAGGCAGAAAAATCAACAGCGGGATTATGATCATAAACATAACTACCAGATAAAGCATCAACCTGTAATCCTTTATCTGTTTTAATATTTGAATTAAATCGGTCTTGAGAAAAACAAAAAACAGCATTACCATTAATAATGGCTTGAGTATTGACATGATAAATTCCGCATAAACCGGATAGCTTAAACCCAGCAGGATACCGGCCAAAAGAAAAATCCAGAAATAACTCTCAATGAAACGTACTATTTGCATGTAAATGATAATGTTTATTAAAATGAATAAAACCTGATGGCTTTACCGGGCATGCGAATATAAATTATTATAATGATTCATTAGCCGATTAATTCATAAACTTAGAAACATCCCTGAGCCTTTGAGCCAAAAAGAAAAATATTTTTTCGCCACAAAGATGCCAGGGCATGTCCGGACCGGAGAAAAGCTTATGAACCGGGAGTAAAGGAAGCTTAAGATCAGATCGGCAGGTTTTGAAATGTTGTATAACAGATCATGACCCTGGCTCCACTGAATATGACATGGGAAAGCCCGAATAAGTGCAATCCACTGGTTATTATGAATTTATTGAAGAATAACCTCTTTCCCGTTATTTTTAATTGAAGTTTGCGATGCCTCCAGAATACGTGTGACTTCCAGGCCTGAATTGAAATCTGAAACCGGAGTGGTTTTATTAATGATGGCGCTCATAAAATCGGCAGTCATTGAATTCAGTGCTTCCCGCAGATTGATTTTGGGTATATGGATATCCCCTTTGTGATAATCAACGTGTATATTATATTTCCCCTCATTCAGCTTGTAGGTATAACCGGTGTCATGCACTTTTATTTTCTCAGTTGGTTCAAGATCATTGAATACGATCATTTTTTTGTCTCCGCCGATCAATATCAGACGAATTTTCACGGGAGAGCTCCAGGAACAATTAAAGTGAGCTATAAATCCTGATTGATACTTCAGGGTTAGATAGGCAATATTCTCAACCCTGTTACCAGTGTGACTAATGCCTGTTGCATTAACACCAACAGGTTTTTCCCTGTACAAAAAGTTCAGTATTGAAAGATCATGTGAAGCCAGATCCCAAAGAACATTGACATCGGGTTGAAACGAGCCGAGATTGATCCTTGAAGCATCAAAATAATTGAGTTTGCCAATTTCACCGTTATCGACAAGCTCCTTAATCTTTTGAACTGCTCCGGTGTATAAAAGAGTATGATCTACCATTAACACCTTCTGTTTTTTTCCGGCAAATTCAATTAACCTCATAGCCTGTTCAGAAGTGGAGGTCATAGGTTTTTCAATAAGAATATGCTTCCCCCTTTCCAGTGCCTTATGTGCAAGTTCATAATGTGTATGAAGGGGACTTGCTATTACTACGGCATCAATGCCGGGATCTTTTATTATCTCATCGGTCAGCATCACACCCTCAATAGCCGGATGGATTTTTTGAAGCATAGCAAGTCTGTCTTTGTTTTGGTCTGCTACTTTTTTTACAACACAAGAATTATTTTCTGTGAAATTTCGAACCAGTTTCGGACCCCAATTGCCGAAACCAATAATTCCGATTTTAATCATGAGTTAACATATATTTAATAACTTGAATTAAAGCTTTTTTCATCCTGAAGAGGCATGGCGGGAATCGCATATTTCTTTCGGTTAATATCATCACTAAACTGCAATTACATTGCAGGTAACAGTATTTGCGGCCGAAGGATTCAGTTTTTGAAAGTGCAATTTACTTATTTTTAACTAAGAAAACCTGTAATTTTATAAAATAAACTTCATGACGGTTTTAACATCGAGGTTTTCCCGGCTTTTCAGGTGTTGGCTTCAGCGTCTCAATAAATTTATTTGCAGGAACCTTTTTATGCTCCGGAAGAAACTGCCGGTTATGCTTCTGCTTAAAAAGATTATTTGACCGGGAACAGGAACATAACCCCGATGATTACTGCACGCCGGACAAGCCGGCCTGTTTTTCTGCAGATAAATAATTACGGTGAGTTATGGCCGGTTTTTCATGCGTCCGTGTGTAATTTACGCAGAAAAAATTTATTGTATATTTGAAAAGTTTCAATTTAAAATTAACAGATTATGAAGCGTTTAGCCTTGTTACTGTTGCTGTCTCCATTAGCTTTAATTATTTATTCCCAGGGAATCAAACCTCAGAATATTTACCGGGTCACTGTTACCAGCCGGTATGTATTACAGGAGGGTGAAAGGACAAATCAGTTCCATGCTGTAAATCAGGAGATTTATGATTCTCTGGGGCGCCTTCATACAGAAATTGACTATGACTGGGAAACAAGGTATCCCGGTGATTACCGCTGGCACTTTTATGACAGCATGCTCCTGGTAAGGACCGAATATTATGTTGACGAAACACTTGAACGAAGGGTTGTCTTTGAATATGACCGCAATACAGTACTGACCGCCGAGAGGCATTATACTTTGCAAGGCGGTGATACATTGCTTTTCAGAACACTGGAGTATACATATGATGACGGGAAATTGCCGGTGCGGGTTGAGGCCAGGAACCCGGATGGCCGGCGTCTGTATCGCTCCAGGTCGACCTATGATGATCACGGCAATGAGATACGCCGCAGGGTAACCGGCCGCAGGGGAGATCCTGAAGACGGTATCCGGCGCCTGGACAGGGAAGCCGGGTATGACAGCGTCGGTTTGCTTGTTAATGAAACTGTCAGTCTCAGGATGAGCGACCGCAGCCGAAGTGAATATGCAAAAACCTACCGGTATGATGAGGAGGGAAACATGATAGAGATGACCGAATATGATGAAGAGGGTAACCAGGTGCGGCGGAAAGAATATGTCTGGCAGCAGGGACGCAACCGTCTGCAACGCATTATTACTTACGATGCCGACGATAATATGGTCAAATATCTGGCCAAACGTTATGAGATTTACCGGACTCCCGACCGCAGACAGAGAGTTATAGACTATTGAAGTACCTCTTTTATAATACTACCCTGATTGAACCAGCCTTTCCTGCAAGGCGAATAAAATGTCCCTCAGCCGACTTTTTTACGGCGGTATATGCTGTCCAAATGCATCAACTTTATTAGACGAATAAAGGCTCTGAAAGATTTTGGGTCATATGTAACCGGGCATTTCGTCATCCTCAGCAGACTGTTCATCAACCACCCGAACCATTTAATCCTTTTTTTCAAAAAATATGTAACCTTGATATGGCTGTGCCGTTAAAACTGGCAGTTAAGCTTACAGAAGCAGGTATTATACGGTAGTCAGGTGCACAGATTCACTGATAATGGAGAGCAGGCAAAATATTTAACCGGGACACAAAATAGCAGGTGAAGAATAATTTTATTTGTGAAGCAAGGTCCATATTTGCATATATTTGCGAGTGCAATGATAAAAATCAAGATAATTTATTGAATATACATATACCCTCAGCCGGACCGGGCATTCATCAGAATTCTTTTCTTAATCACGGAAATCTCTTTGATTTTCAGATGTATAAGGTGCGTAAATCAGGCTGCACTGCTTTTGCAGATTTTAATAATTCTTCAAACCTCCGTTCCATTGCATCTCATCTGCTCAATTATCTGTATTATAAACCGCTATCAATTTATAATCGTTTGATACGATCCGGACATTCTTTCTCTGAAATATACGCACCTAATTACCTTTTTATGCAACCAAATTAACACCTGATCGTACTAATTTATAGATATATTAATTTAACAATATGTTCAACCAGAAAATGAAATCAATTAAATTTTTTATTAACCATTACGTAATTACTTAAAAAATGAAAACTATTACTAAAAAGAACTGTTTGAAACTGGCCATGATGGTCATGGCATTGAGCATTTTTACTGGAGCTTCAGGACAAATCCTTACAGATTATTCTGAAACAAATGCTGTAGATATGTATCAAACCATTGATTTGAACTTCAGGGTTTATGTTGATCCAGATCGTGTTTATAGTCCGGATTATGAACCTGTTGACAATTCCGGAATTAACCCTGATTCTTATTGGACTTTTACAATTACAGGAGGATTGACACTGGTAACACCGGCTGATATTTCTGATCCTGTTAATCAAAACTGGGTTGAGGTTCGGGCATCAACAATTGCTGAGCAGACAATAACCGCTGCAGAGAGTTTTGGTGCCGCAGGTTGCGAAGATGCCACTCCACAAGAACAGACGGTTCATGTTGTAGGTGAACCCAGCGGTGTTTTGATCGGTCAGGGTACCGGTACCTGGGAGGAGATGACTGCTGAAATCGAGTTTTTTATATGCGGGGATAATGTTACTGATGACTTGCAATTAACATTCAGCGAAGAGGGTGGTACTTTCGATGAATTTGCATACAATATTTCAGTTGAAAGACAGGGCTTTGATGTTAATGACGATCCTGTTGGCAGTTCTGAAAACATGGGTACTATATCAGTTTCTGCTACAGATGCCGGTTTTGTTGCTTCCGGATCAACTGTAGGTACAGGTGCTATGGAATTTGCTGATGATGAAGGGACTTCCTTAAGGACACGATATATATTCACCCTTGAAAGTGTTGCATCACGAACCTCAACAGTTTCACATTATCGCGCTGGCTTGGCTAATGAGTTTTATCCAGTGATTGATCAAACAGTTACGTACTGGCTGAATCTTCCTCCTGTTACCGGACCAATTTATCACATACCTGACAACTTTAGTTTATAATTCCTTGAACATGATTTAAAGGTTAGGAGAAAAAGTTGTTCCAAAAAACTCTCATATCGATACTGACCGCTCTTTTTGCCGGGGCGGCCATGCATGGACAGGTGTTACACTCTGTCCATGCCGGTGTTACCGGTGTGCGGTACGGGGTTGATGAAACCCCCGGCTCATATTATGAATGGGTTGTTGTGGATGGTGGTGTTATATCTGCCAACTATAACAACCATATTGAGGTTGATTGGGGTGTCATACCCGGTATATATGAGATACAGGTTGTGGAAACAAATATTTACGGTTGTACAGGCGATACGGTCAATACCTTTGTTGAGGTGATTGACCATATTGATTTTGATCCGTTTCCCCCGGAGGTTGAGATTTGCGAGGGTGAAATTCACGTGTTCGACGCGGGCAGCGGATTTGTATCCTACCTGTGGAATGATGACAGCGATCACATAACACAGACCTTTGCTACCGGTGAGGCCGGTACGTACTGGGTCCAGGTGGTAGATGAGAACGGACTTATAGGAAGGGACACTGTTGAACTGGTCGTACATCCCGTTCCCGAGGTTGACCTCGGGCCTGATACCACACTGCTGATAGAAGAAAGCATACTGCTTGATGCCGGTGATGATGGGGATTTATACGAATGGTCTACCGGCGATATAGGTCAGACTATCCGGGTTCACGGCTTTGAAGCCCCGGTTGAAATCCGGGTTGAGGTTACCACCATGGAAGGCTGCAGTGCCTCCGATACGATTTTTATTGACCTGGACGAGGGTATTGTACTGATCATCCCAACCGTATTTACTCCCAACGACGATGGTATCAATGATGAATGGATAATAACAGACAAAGACGGAAATGACCTGTCGATCAATTATCCCAGAGCGGTGGTTGAGGTGTTTAACCGGTGGGGGGATATAGTGTTCAGTTCACAGGCCGGCTATCCGACTCCATGGGACGGTACATACCGTGGCAGGCCACTGCAGATGGATTCCTATCATTACGTGATAAGCCTGAATGAACCGGGAATCAGTGATATTACAGGAACCATAACCATTGTCCGCTGATCAGGGTTAAACTCAAATTTGCCGATAAAATTATATAATGCGCACATTAATAATTAACCACAGTGATTATTGTCTGATGATCGTCACTGAAAACTAATTATAAATCAACTAATTAAATTCTATTGACGGATTTGGATTAAATATTAATCTGCAGGTTACGGATCCTGATGAATATTGAAAACAGTAATTCTTTGATCACTTATTACTCTCTGTTTATCAGTATTTATTTAACTTTTGTGTAAAGAGCAAACAGTAATGAAACGATTTACTTATTGTGTGCGTATAAACATGTATTATGAAAACAATTGTCAAACAGGAAAAATATAATAAGAGAAAGGCTTTGATAAAGCAGGTATTGCTTATTATTGTTCTGTCAGCTGCTTCCGTTTTTGCCGGCAGTGGGCAACAACTTCCGCTCTATTCGCAATATATGATGAACAGCTTTTTGATGAATCCTGCGGTTGCCGGTAATGACGGACTGACATCCTTCAGCCTTACAGCAAGGGAGCAGTGGCTTGGTTTCGAAAATGCCCCGCGTACCGTAGCTGTAAGCGGTCAGTCCAGGCTGCTCAGAAACAGCCCTATAAGACGCAGCCGTTCTGTAAGGAATCGGCCGACACTGATGAGTCGCAGCGGAAATGTGGGAGTAGGGGGTTATATTTTTAATGACAGAAACGGCATTATTGACCGTACCGGTTTTCAGGGAACATACGCCTATCATATACAGATGGCTCAGAACCAGCTTTCATTCGGGATTGCTTTGACCGGATACCAGCTTAAGCTTGATGACAGGAACATATTGCTGCACAATGAGGATGATCCTCTTTTGATGAACAACAGACAGGCTCTTTATGTGCCTGATGTTAATCTCGGGATATATTTCCGCAGTCCCGGTTACTATGCCGGTTTTTCCACTGCACAACTTCTTGAGTCGGCTTTAAAGTTCGGAAGTGACGGTTACAGGGATTATAAAATGTTGCGTCATTATTACCTGATGACAGGGTACGGGTTTTTCCTTCCTAATGGTATCACGATTGAACCTTCCATATTGGTACAGGCCACATTTGAAAGCCAGGTTCAGGTAGATTTGAATACACGGGTTTATTACAGGGATGATTACTGGGGCGGTATATCATACCGTACCAACGGGGCGCTCATAATGATGGGAGGAGTAAAGGTTGACAGGTTCTATTTTGGTTATGCATTCGATTACTCATTGAGCAGCATTCGTAAACATAGTTTGGGCTCACATGAGTTTATGGCAAGTGTTAAGTTTGGAGATACTGCCAGGCGCTATCGCTGGCTGAACAGATATTAGGTTTCAGCCGGCAGTTTTTGATTCCGGGAGGGCTGTCCGAAAAAAATGGACGGCCCTCTTTTTTGGAAGACCCAAAGTTTTTAACTGAGATTTTGCAAAACCTTCTTTTTTACGGACTTTTATTTTGTGATAATAATAAGTCTACTCCAAAAAGTCAGAAATGATGATTTTTTAAATAATCATAACATTTTATTGTTAATTACAGTATAATCATTGGAAATATACATGATTAAGATTATTTTAGCTGTTGTATCCGGTTTTATCGTTCCGGCCAGGCATGCTTGTTTTGATAAATAATATTTTGGAAAAAACAGGATACAATGATTAGGTTTGCCCTGATGTTCATAATATTATTGCTGTTACCGCAGATTGCAGGTTCTCAGCAGATGCCCATGTACAGTCAGTATATGATGAACCGCTTTTTGCTTAATCCCGCGGTTGCCGGCTATGACGGGCTTACAACCATAAATCTTACAGCACGTGAACAATGGATGGGACTGCCTTATTCTCCCAGAACGGTTGCGTTAAGTGCCGATGCCAGGCTGATCAAGGCCCCGCCGTCCCGTCCGGGACTGCCTGACAGAGTAAATATAAGGAACCTTTTTCGCAGCGGCAGAGTGGGACTTGGCGCCTATATTTACAATGACAGAAGCGGACTGATTGACCGTACAGGATTGCAGGCAAGTTACGCATATCATATCTGGATGCAGGAACACCAGCTATCATTTGGTATTTCGCTTACCGGATTTCAGATGAAACTGGACGAAAGGAGGATAGAGCTTGAAGAAGATTATGATCCTCTGATGGGAAAATATAGTCAGGCTCTGTATGTGCCTGATGTGAATGCCGGTATGCACCTGTGGGGACCGTCATATTATGTTGGTTTATCATCCACCCAGATGTTGCAATCGGCACTGAAATTCGGACATGATGGTCTGCAGGACTTCAGGATGGAGCGGATTTTTTACTTTATGGGTGGCTACACATTTACCCTGGAAAACGAGGTAAGTGTTGAGCCGGTTATGATGGTGCAGACATGCTTCAGATCTTCTTACCACTTTGATCTGGGGTCAAAGTTTTATTACAGTGACCAGTACTGGGGGGGGATATCCTATCGCTCTACCGGCGCCGTTGTTTTTATGGTTGGTTTCAGATATGAACGGCTTCATTTCGGATATGCCTATGATTATTCTCTCAACAGCATGAGCCATCAGAATTTCGGTTCTCATGAACTGATGATAAATCTTCGTTTTGGCGATACCCAGAGGCGTTACAGATGGCTGGAAAGATACTGAACAAAAGGCTGCAGTGCCTTTTTCCGGTAATGGTTCTATGGCCCTTTATACTATTATTATTTGTACTCCTGAATCTCTATTTCTCCCTTAAGTGCCATAAGCCCGTTCATGCCAAGGGCTTCAATTTCATCCGATCCGGGAAAAACATGAACCGGTGCTATATTTCTTACCCTTTGGAGAATCATGTCGGTAAAGTATTTACTATTGGCAATTTCACCTGAAATAAGTATGGCATCTACATTTCCTTCCAGTACCGGATACATGGCCCCCACATGCTTGGCTACCTGGTATGCCATTGCGCTGAAAACCATTTTTGCTTTCTGGTTTCCGTTCATTGCCATTTTTTCTACCTCTATTGTACTCATGGTGCCAAACCAGGCAAATAAACCTCCTTTTCCTGTAAGCATTTCAAGGACTTCGTTTTTTGTGTATTTGCCGCTGAAACAGAGTCTGACAAGATCTCCGGCCGGAAGTGTCCCGCTTCTCAAAGGGGCAAAGGGACCCTCGCCGTCATGCCCCTGGTTTACATCAATTACCCTTCCGTTGAGATGGGCACCGACTGTGATGCCGCTTCCAAGATGAACAGAAATGAGTCTGAGCTCTTCGTATGGTTTGATTTGTGATTTGGCAAATTTCCTTGCTATCCATTTTTGCATAAGGGCATGAAAGATGGACTTCCGTTCAAAATTGGGATGCCCTGCAATACGGGCAATATCATCAAGTTCATCAACAACCACGGGGTCTGCAATAACTGCAAGGGCATTGGGCATTTGCTTCTGAACCTCGTGAGCTAACATGCCTCCCAGGTTGATAACATCTTCACTGTAGTAAGAATTATACAGATCGTTCAGCATTGCTTTATTGACCCCGTAAACACCGGAGCGGAGAGGTTTTATCAGTCCCCCGCGTCCCACAATAGCTGCAAAACGGTCAGGGGGCATGTCGTTTTTATTCAGCTCTCCAATGATACAATGTGTTCTGAAAGGTACCTGGTCGCTTAGTTTTTCATATTTTTCCAGCTCACCTGCCGGATGCTTTATTCTTTTCAGGTAAAGCAATTTTGTGTTCTCGTAAATCCCTATTTTGGTAAAATCGTGGCGGGGATTGATAACCAGTATAAGAAGAGATGTTTGCATGACAGCTTTATTAAATCCGGTTCCCGGTGTGTTTAATTTATTGTAAAGAAACTGGTACCTGCAAACTTCGTCATTTTTTGCTAAAAGTGAGAAGGAGAGAGAGTATTTTTTTGAATTGAAATATATATATTGTTGTCTATTATTATTTTAAAAGGCTATATACCCAATTGACAGAAAAGTTTATCTATTGCCTCTTTCTCATCAGTACTTTTCATAAGGGCCTGCAAATAGGCTGTTCCTATTATGGCCCCGGAGCTGTTCTCCCAAACGGTCTGTAATGTTTTACTGTTATGAATGCCAAAGCCGGTCATTACCGGATTATTCAGATCCATGGATTTAAGACGCTTCAGGTAATCGGTCTGTGCATGGCTGAACGAATCCCGCCGGCCGGTAGTGGATGATGAGCTGACTGCATAAATAAACCCGCTGCTGAGCATGTCTATCTTCCTTATTCTTTGAATACCTGTTTCCGGGGTGACAAGAAAGATCATATGCAGATCATGGGAAGTAAAGAGAGTTCTATAATCTGTTTCATATTCCTCAAGGGGAAGATCGGGCAGGATTACCCCGCATATATCTGCCTCCCGGGCCTTTTGGCAGAAAGTCTCTATTCCCATTTGCAATACGGGGTTCAGATAACCCATTAATATCAGAGGCACAGAAAAGCCTGTCCTGGCTTCTTTGAGTTGATCCAGAAGCAACTCAAGGCTCATCCCGTTGTTTATTGCTATCTGACTGGTTTGTTGTATTACCGGTCCGTCAGCCAGCGGATCTGAAAAAGGAAAGCCTATCTCAAGAAAGTCAACACCTCTGGACTGAAGCGAATGAATAATTCGAACTGTACTGTCTTTTCCGGGATACCCGGCTGTAAGGTATATGGAAAGAAGATTTCTGTTTTTCTTTTTAAACAGCCCGGTTAGTGAATTCATCCTAATAAAACAGGTTAATCAAGTTAATATTCAATTAATTATGTTTAGCAGGTAATTCATGTTCAGTATTTCAAATGGATGGATCCCCCTGTTTTATTTATTGTATTTTGTGAG
>PXAP01000112.1 GCA_003567115.1 Bacteroidota bacterium | reverse complement strand
GCTTCGGGAGAAATTGAACAACGAAAGCGGTCTTCCCTATAGGGGAGAGGTGACGGTAAGAAATATTCTCGATTTTTTTGTGAATATTGCCGGCCTCGATCTTATTTCAAAAAATGTAAAAAATCCGCTTAAAGGACTGACTGTTGCCTGTTATTATGGATGCCTGAACACCCGCGTTCCTTTGGAAAAAGCTTTTGATACGCGTGAATACCCAATGAGCATGGACAGGATAGTGGAGGCTCTTGGAGCGAAGGTGGTGGACTGGTCATATAAAACGGATTGCTGCGGGGCGAGCTTGTTTGTCACCGTTAATTCCATAGCTGAAAAGCTGGCGGGGAAAATTCTAAGGGATGCCTCCCTGAGAGGGGTGGATTGCATTGCCTTATCCTGCCCTATGTGCCAGACCAACCTTGATACGAAGCAGGATGTTATCTGCAAAAAGTATTCCATTGAAAAACCTCTGCCCGTGCCGTTTATTACCCAGCTGATGGGACTGGCATTTGGCTGCAGTCCCCGAAAACTGGGATTTAATAAGAATTTTGTCCCGTTAAGATCTATCTGTGCAACACCAGTGTTATAAATCTTTCACCCATGAGCATGTAATTTTACATGAGACGGTCAATGACCCAGGTACACCTGTAAAACCGGCCGGAGGTCAATAAGCATGGGTGCCTGACTGAAAGAGAGCCGGGACTGACAATTTTAAAAATGAGCTTTAATATAATGCACAATAAACAAACAGGTTCAGTATTGGTTATAGGTGGTGGCATTGCAGGAATGCAGGCTGCCATTGACAGTGCGGAAATGGGATATAAAGTGTACCTGCTGGAAAAAGATCCTGCTATCGGGGGTAACATGGCAAAGCTCGATAAGACTTTTCCCACCAACGATTGTGCCATGTGCATGATCTCTCCCAAACTTGTGGAAACGGGCCGCCACCTGAATATCGAAATTATCTCCTACGCAGAACTGCAGAAACTTGAAGGAGAGGCAGGCAATTTTACCGCCACCATCAAAAAAAAGGCCCGTTATGTCGATGAAAACCTGTGCAACGGCTGCGGCGAATGTGAGCCGGAGTGTCCGGTAGTGAGAACTGATTATTTTAACGGTGAGCTTTCAAACCGCAAGGCAATATACCGTTTATATCCCCAGGCAATACCGAATGTATATACCATAGACAAATCCACACCTGCAGCCCCCTGCAAAAATACCTGCCCGGCAGGTGTTAATGTGCAGGGTTATACTGCCCTGATAGCCAAAGGTAAATTCCTTGAGGCGGTTGATCTTATCAGGGAACGAATGCCGTTTGCAGGTGTTTGCGGCAGGATATGCCATCACCCCTGCGAGGATAACTGCAATCGCAATGAAATTGATGAGCCTGTGTCGGTGCGCAACCTGAAACGTTTTGCAGCTGATTATGAAAAAAATCTTTTCGGGGAGGGGAAAATTCCCGGAAGAAAGAACGGGGTAAAAAAGGAGAATGAGGGTATACGCGATGAAAAATCTGCTGAGAATGGAGGGGGAAGGAATGAGAAATCTCTTGAGAATGGAAGTGGGCAAAGTGATAAAACGGCTGAGAATGCCGGGGAGCGTAATGAAATAGCTTCCGTGAATGTCGGGGGTCGCGATGAAAAAACAGCCGTGAATGCCGGGAAGCGGAATGAAAAAGTGGCGGTGATCGGGGGTGGACCGGCGGGGCTGACCTGTGCTCATGACCTTGTGAAAAGGGGATATAGTGTAACCCTCTTTGAGGCAAGCGACAAGCTGGGAGGTATGATGCGCACAGGTATTCCGGATTACAGGCTGCCCAAGGACTATCTCGATTATGAGATCGGGCTGATGGTTGATGACGGTATTGAAGTGAAAAAAGGTAAGGCGCTGGGAAAAGACTTCACGATTAAGGATCTTAAGCTAGAGGGTTATAAGTCGGTGTTTATTTCACTGGGGGCCCGGAAGGCCAAAGAGATACCCCTTGAAACCCCGGCCGGTGAGGGTGTAATATACGGGCTCTCTTATCTCAGACAGATAAGTGAAGGCAAAAAGCCTTCTGTGGGAACGAAAGTGGCCGTTATCGGCGGCGGCAATGTTGCCGTTGATGTGGCGCGTTCTGCTATTCGCATGGGTTCTGAGGTAACGATTGTTTACCGCCGCACCAGGGAGGAGATGCCCGCCCATTCATGGGAGATCGATGAGGCCATCGAAGAAGGGATAGAGATAAAAAATTCATGGTCACCCATAAAGATCCTGTTTGAGGACGGGAAGGTTCGGGGACTGGAGGTTGAAAAATGCATGACCGTATATAACAGCAAGGGGGAGCGCTTGCTGGAGACCGACCCCGGGCAGACTAAGGTTATAAATGCTGATACGGTCATTCCTGCTACCGGACAGGAATGTGATCTCTCCGGACTTGATCCTTGTGTTGAGACCGAAAGCGGATGGATATGTGCTGATCTCCTGACCCTGGAGTGCTCTGAAGAGGGTGTGTTTGCCGGGGGAGACATGGTGGCCGGCCCCTCTTCACTGGTTGAATCGGTAGCTATGGGGCATCGCGCTTCGGAATCCATCTTCCGTTACCTGAACGGGGAGGATCTGAAAACAGGCAGGAAACCGGTGGCAGACGACAAAGAATCTGCAGGGATACCCGAGGGTGTGGATAAGGAATACGTAAAACGCAACAGTCCCACCATGGCAGAAGCCGGAAGCAGAAGCCGCAGTTTTGATGAGATCGAAAGCACCTTCACTGAAGAGGAAGCTGTAAATGAGGCCAAAAGATGCCTTCAGTGCGCAAGTTGTGCCGAATGTATGGAGTGCGTGCGAATATGCAAGGCCGATGGTGTTTTGCATAACCAGGTGGATGAAACACTGCGGATCAATATCGGCACCGTAATATCTGCCGGAGGGTTCGTCCCATTCGATGCCGGAAGGAAGCCTGAATACGGGTATGGCATATACCCCAATGTCGTTACCAGCATACAGTTTGAACGGATGCTGAGTGCCTCCGGTCCTTATGAAGGGCACGTAACACGACCATCCGACGGCAAGCCGCCGAAAAAAATCGCGTGGATACAATGTGTGGGATCAAGGGATGTTACTCCCACAGGCAGTGATTACTGCTCCTCGGTATGCTGTATGTATGCCCTTAAAGAGGCAATGATGGCAAAGGAACATGACCCGGAGGTCCAGCCCTTTATTTTTTATACAGACATCAGAGCCTTTGGTAAGGGATTTGAAAGTTTCTACAAGCAGGCCCGCTATGATTCAGGTGTGAAGTTTATACGCAGCCAGATATCATCTGTGAAGGAGAACCCGGTGACCAGAGGGCTGCGGCTCAGTTTTATCGGAGAGGGCACTTTCAGGGAGGCAGAGTTCGACATGGTGGTACTTTCGGTCGGCCTGCTGGCAAATCCGGCCAACAGGAGTGCAAGTGAAATTCTCGGCATTGAGCGG
>PXAP01000047.1 GCA_003567115.1 Bacteroidota bacterium | reverse complement strand
CTTACAGCAGATTAGCCCTGTCGGTCAGATACACTACATTATTGGTAATTAATACTATACTATTATCGATATTATGTCAATGCAACAAAGCTGCTAATTGTGTTTGATGTAATAGCATAGTGTGTGTCGGAAAAGTTATTCTGCCGGTGGTGGAACATGGGTACCAACTTCCCGCCACTCATTTAATTCCCAGCCTGCATCAACAGGCTCCAAAAAATATGGGGGTATCTGATATAGGAGCCTGGGGTCATAATAAAAATCTCGTCCGTAACCATAATTCCCGGAGGCAAAAGCTCCGCGTGTGTCTTGAATCATTGATCCAAATAGTGATGCATCGCCTTTCTGTTTTCCTATCTGATCATATTTTATGGTACCCCGCAAAGCCATATAGGCGCCGTGCAGATTAATATTATTTGGCGCTATATCTCCTATATTACCCCAGCGGTTATTAGCAGCACTGCCAGTAACCCTTGGCCACCTTCGGTTTATAATTTCAATGTTATTCTCTGCAATCAAGCCAAATAAGCTTGTCTCATCGTCTATTCCACGTGCATAACTAATTCCTCCTGTTACTTCACCCTGGGGCACATATTCCGGGTTATCACCAGTATAATTCGGTTCCCGCCAATCAGTGGGATCATAACCGGTAATATATATGTTGTTGGCGCCGGCCACAGTGAGCTGACCATCAATTTCCCCGGATATAAACAAATCCCCCGTGTTCCTGTGCCATTTTGTCGTTCCTGAACCGTCAACATAAATTACACCGTTATCCGGTAACGGCAGTGAGGGTATATCTGTTGGCTTTTCGTTGCCATGGTATTCCTGGCCGTTAAAATACCATTTTCCTTCTGTTCTGTTATATGTCTTCACGTCATAAGTGTCACCATTTAAAAATATGGCGGTCATCCCATCATAGTAATGACCGTTGATCTTGGCCCTGCTGATTAGCTCTGAATTTGTGTCCGGAAAATCTATACTTTCGACCTTGCGGGGATCTCCATCAAAATATTGAGGGTCTGCAGGTGCATACCAGTTGCTGGTATTAATGCTGTTAGAATAAGTTACAGGGCCGTAAAACTTCGGCTGGCCGGATATGTTAATAGTATGATTGGTATGAAAAGGGCCATTCCAGGTGTGAATACAGACATTCCATACTTGCTCTTCAGCATTGGTTAACCATACGTACTCTGTAAAGCTCTTTTTTGATACTACCGCCTCTATAGTTCTTAGTTTGTCAGGCTTTTGTGTATTATACCCTGTTGATCTTATTCGCACGTATCCGTCATCAACAGAACCGTCCACGTACTCAAGGCGATACATGCCATCCTGCACACTTTCATCAGCAAATACGACTTCTATATCCTGGCCTATTTCAAAGTTCTCGTGATCTGCCTTATTAAGATACCACATGTATTCATTTATTCCTGACTCTGCAATATGTAAAGCATCAACAGAAGCTGTATATTCAGTAGTCATGCGACTCTGGTTAATGGCCATATTTAAAGCTGAAATTGATAAAACCATTATAACCGTAAAAAGCACAATTACAATCGGTAAAGCAAGCCCGTCTTGTTTTCTAAGAAGCTTTTTAAGCATTACTGCATCGCCTCTTTTCCTCTAACGGTAAATGTATTGGAAATTTCCATTCCTGCAGAGAGGTGCCCCCTGGAGTCCATCATTACGAAATTTATAATTATTTTGCTGTCTTCTTCTATAAAATAGTCCTGGTCATTTGATGTGACAATATGCTTAATTACCTGCTGCCAGTTATCAGGCTCTGCGATATGGGGATTGTCTACAGATCTCTCCATTATAGAATAATCGGCTGCCTTGGTTATTCTATATGTAATTCTTTTCGGAGCATCTCCTATATAACTGTAAATGGTCATTTCGGTTCCGAAATCAATAACCACTCCGTTACTGAACGGCAAATCTTCCGGATCGATTTCAACCGGTAAATTAGAGAGGTTTCGCGGCCTGTTGGCCTGCCTTATTTCCCTCTCCATTTGCATCATAACGTTTCTGGAATCCTGCAGGACTTCTGCTTCTGCCTGTGTTCTCATTGTGCTTCGACTGCTGAAAAAGTAAAAGTTGTATATTGCAGCCAGAACGAGGCCTATCAAAGATATGTAAATTACCAATTCAACCAGTGTAAAACCGTCCCGGATGTAAGTATTCTCTTTTGTAACATTCTTCTTTCCACTTGGCAAATGTATCGTTCCCTTTTTCCATAGTAGTCTTTTCAGATTATAATGTTCTCTGAAAGAAAAAAACTTCACTCAGTAAACCTGATCAGTCCGCCCTCTTCAGGCGTTTTATCCCAATCATCGGCAAAGCTAAAACCGTCAGGAAAGTAATATGCTCCACTAAATATTTCAAACTCCCCCTCAATTTCAACATCATCTTCAAAGTATACAATACCATACTCTTTACTGTTCCAGGGGGGCTCTATGTCGCCCGAAAAACCCCTGGGAACATCTATATTGTTTCCTGTTATAGTTTCTGGTGCATTTTCAACGTTAACAAGTACTGTTGTACCATCTTCTTCGTATTGATACTCTTCAAGTAGAGTATACAATACTATATTGCCCGCATTATCGCCGGTTCCGTCAACTATGACCTTGTTTTCAAAGCCGATTATGTTTGCATGTAAATTAAGCGATGCATTATTATTAACAGTTAGCTGATCACCTCTGAAAAGAACATGCGTTGCAACCAGAGCCGCTTCCTGATTTGCTACCAGTGCCAGACTATTATGCTGATATTCACGATTAACAATTGCGGGTATCAAAACATTATCTTCGTTAGCAACTCCCGGTTCAGGATGCAGATTATGATTTATGTTTCCACTTTGAGCTATTAGCCAGTTGTCACCACCGAAAGGTGGTAGGATTTCTGGAACTTGCCACAGGTAAACGGTTAGATCTTTAGTTTGATTGGGCTGATCGAAATATCCCTTCCAGACTTCATCATGTTCTGTATCCCAAACACCCTTTAAATGCATGATATAACCAGGGATATTAACATCTTTAAAAAAATATGCGTTTGCATATATATCCGGGAAGGGCCATAATTCCGTGAAAAGTTCAGCAGGGATTGTTTTGCCTGATTCATCTGACCCTGTAAACAACCCTTCAATGATCAAACCAGGTTCCCCATTTTCACCGCTAATATCTCCACCGTAAGGCTGTTCCAGTTTGAAATTCCCTTCAAAACCTACTTCATCAATAATTATGGGTTCATCATCTATGTCTTTTAATGTCAAAACCAGGCTGCCCGGTTCTTCTACAAAGGCAAATAATTGATTGGTTGTACCATCGCTAACCGGAATTTCATTTTTTGGATAGGAACCGGGAAAGGTTATCATGTTTAGGCCAGGGTTAACTGTAACTTCATAGTTGCCTTTCTGCAAACCCAAAAAAAGGGCAGCTCCTTTAGCTGTGGTACT
>PXAP01000240.1 GCA_003567115.1 Bacteroidota bacterium | reverse complement strand
TGATGCGTCAGAACAATGGATTAAACTGGGCTGTCATCTTTAATTCAAGCACTTACAGGGGCACTACCCTTTCCCGGGAAATTACCCGTGTATTACAAACCGCAATGAACAGAGTAGAACAATGGCCTGAATACGATCTTTTTTATTATTTTGAAACGCCTCCTTTACTTTATCCGGATATTGCCGAACTCAGATAAATTATCACTGAATACCACAATTGGTTACCGGAAACTTAACAACCGGTATATAGCATTTATCCGGATTATGCCAGTAAATCAGTAAATTTATTTTTGCAATGTTTGCCAGCAATTTACAATGGAATATTACCGTGTTTCCTCGGAGGGCCTGATACACTTTTGTTCTGACTCATTTCCAGGGCTGAAATAAGCTTTTTTCTTGTTTCACGCGGATATATCACTTCATCAATATATCCCAGTTCTGCAGCCTTGTATGGATTGGCAAAAGCCTTTCGATAATCTTCTACAGCTTTTGTTTTCTCTTCATCTGATACTTTGTGCCTCAATATAATGCTTACCGCCCCTTCTGGTCCCATAACTGCAATTTCGGCTGTCGGGTATGCCAGGTTTATATCTCCTCCTATGTGTTTGCTTGCCATTACGCAATATGCTCCGCCATATGCTTTTCTGGTAATCAGGGTGATTTTTGGAACGGTGGCTTCTGAAAAGGCATACAGAAGTTTGGCACCGTGCTTAATAATACCTCCGAATTCCTGGTTGGTACCGGGTAAAAAGCCCGGAACATCCAGAAAGGTAAGCAGTGGTATGTTAAATGCATCACAAAAACGAACGAATCTTGCAGCTTTTACCGATGAATTGATATCCAGCACCCCGGCAAGAAATGCAGGCTGGTTGGCAACTATACCAACCGGCTTTCCTGCCAGTCTGGCAAATCCGGTAATCATGCTTTTTGCATAATGAGGCATGATTTCAAAGAAGTTATTATCATCAGCAACCGACTCTATTATGACCATCATATCATAGGGTTTGTTGGGGTCGTCCGGAACCAGATCCTGCAAAGATTCATCTTCGCGGTTAATGTCATCTGAAAAAGGTTTCACCGGGGGATCTTCCATATTGTTTGAGGGGAGGAAACCGGTAAGTTCCCTTATCATCATCATTGCACTTTCATCATTATCTCCGATAAGATGGGCAACACCGCTTTTGGAATTATGGGTCATTGCTCCTCCCAGCTCTTCCTTGGTAACGGTCTCATGAGTTACGGCCTTGATAACATCAGGCCCTGTAACAAACATATAACTGCTTTCTTTGGTCATTATGATAAAATCGGTAAGAGCAGGTGAATAGACTGCTCCTCCTGCACAGGGCCCAAGTATTGCGGAAATTTGTGGTATAACGCCGGAGGCCTTTACATTGGAATGAAAAATATCGGCATATCCGGCCAGACTTTGAACGCCTTCCTGTATACGCGCTCCTCCTGAGTCATTCAAACCGACAACAGGCGCCCCCATTCTCCTGGCCATATCCATCATTTTTACAACCTTATCGGCATTTGCACGGCTTAATGTTCCGCCGAAGACAGTAAAATCCTGTGCATAAGCGAATACCAGTCTTCCGTCAATCTTGCCGTGGCCGGTTATAATTCCGTCACCCGGAATCTTCTTTTTTTCCATTCCGAAATCATAACACCGGTGCTTAACCAGTTTGCCTATTTCGGTGAAACTTCCTTTGTCAAGCAGTAATTCCAGGCGTTCCCTGGCCGTTAGTTTGCCCGCAAGGTGTTGCTTTTCGATTCTTTCTTTACCTCCTCCCATAGAAGCCTGTTGATTTTTTTCATCCAGCTCCCGGTATTTATCTTCCAGTGTTGACATATTTTTCAGAATGCTTATTAATTTAATAAAATAATTATTCCAGTACGATTAATGGCATATTTGCATCGATAATATCTCCTTCGCCAACCAGCACCTCTTTTATCTTGCCTGTTTTACCGGATTTATATTCGCTTTCCATTTTCATTGCAGAAACAACGATAACAACATCTCCTGTATCGACACTGTCCCCTTCATTGACCATGACCCTGACAACTTTTCCCGGCATGGGGCAGGATATGATATTTTCTTCACTTAACCCGGCAGATTTAAGCCTGTTCTGATAATACCGCAACTCTGCATCGACAATTTCCACGTTATAGGCGTTATTTATATATCTGACCGAATATACATTCTTTTTTTTAGTGGCAGCTACTTCAATATCATAAGACTTACCCTCCAGTAAAATTGAATAAATATTATCTTCAACTTTTACCAGATCAAGGCAAAACTCTTTTATGCCTAGACTGATCCTGATTTTATTACCTTTTATTTCGATTATTTCAACAGGCTCTGTCCGGTTGCCGATTTTTATTTCTATTGCTGACATTGTTTTTAACTGATAATTGTTATATACCGATTTATTGCCTGGAAATGTTCCGTTTTCTGTTTCGCATTTTCCAGTTTGAAAACGACTGGGGTGGTAATCCGTTTTTTTTAATTTTTGCGTCCTCCAGGTATTCCATAAAAGCAACTATCATAGCCAGATCTTCTGTGCCGGCTATATCTTCAGACGGGCAAAACAGCTTTTCCTTATGGGTATCTATAAAATGGGTGTCATACTGACCATTTATAAATTCGGGATTTTCCATAATTCTTTTCAAAAAATCAATAGATGTGCGTATCCCCATAATATAATATTCTTCCAGTGAACGAAGCATACGGATAATAGCTTCATCTCTTGTCCTGCCCCAGGTTATAAGCTTTGATATCATAGGATCATAATAGATGGGGATTTCATAGCCTTCATATACATAACCGTCCGTTCTCACTCCGAAGCCCATAGGTTCGGTAATTTTTCTTATTAATCCGGGACTGGGCATGAAATTGTTTTCCGGATCCTCTGCATATATTCTGCATTCAATTGCATGTCCATCCTGAAAAATATCAGCTTGTTCATAAGCCAGCTTTTCGCCTGAGGCAATCCTGATCTGTTCCTTAACAAGATCGACACCTGTTACTCTCTCTGTTATGGGATGTTCAACCTGTAACCTGGTATTCATCTCAAGGAAATAGTAGTTAAGGTTTTCATCTACCAGGAACTCTATAGTTCCTGCACCTTCATAATTAACGGAGCGGGCGGCTGCGATCGCTTTTTCTCCCATCTCCTGTCTCAATTCAGGGGTCATTATGGGAGAGGGGGTTTCTTCAACTATTTTCTGATGCCGGCGCTGAATTGAACATTCCCGCTCATACAAATGTATCACATTCCCATGCCTGTCTGCCAGAATCTGGAATTCGATATGGTGTGGCTTTGACAGATATTTTTCAATATAAACCGAATCATCGCCAAAAGCATCTATTGCCTCCGATCTTGCTGATTTTAATGCATCCAAAGATTCAGACTCTTTGTAAACCAGTCTCATGCCTTTTCCGCCTCCTCCGGCACTGGCCTTTATCATTACCGGATAGCCGATCCTCTTAATAACTTTAAGCGCTTTTATGTCATCATCTATCTTTTTCCTGGTTCCCGGGACAACAGGGACATCAGCCTTGGTCATAATTCTCCTGGCAGATATTTTATCTCCCATCATACGGATACTGTCGGATGAAGGACCAATAAAAATAATTCCCTCTTTCCTTACAAGATCGGCAAATTCAGCATTTTCAGACAAAAATCCATAACCGGGATGTATGGCGTCTGACCCGGTGGAATTTGCTGCATTTATAATTTTCTCTTTTACAAGATAGCTTTCTGTTGAAGGGGATGAACCAATATGTATTGCCTCATCTGCATATCTTACATGCAATGATTTCCTGTCTGCATCTGAAAAAACCGCTACGGTTTCAATTCCCATTTCCTTGCAGGAACGCATGATTCGTACTGCAATTTCGCCACGGTTGGCAATAAGAATTTTACTGATCATAATTAATATTTTATAGGGCATGTAAACATATAAAAAAAAATAATAAGTAAAGAAAACATGAATAGATTTGAAAAAAATTACTTTGTATAAGTTATTTTTTTTATACAAATAACAATTCCTATATTTGAATAATCACCGGAAGCATTTTACTTCTTGTTATCGTATGGAATTGGTTTTTGCTCATCAGGTTGGTTTTGATCAGCTTAGAAATAAGCAGTTTAACTATTTTATTGCGGCCTCGGGTTATGAAAACAGGTGTGCATACCTGATGAACAATATAGAAGTTGATACATGCCACAAAATAGTAATTGCCTTTGATGACAAAAAAGATGTTTTATACCGGAAAAAAAACGATGAACAATTTAATGTTAAAGGCTTTACTTTTATTGAAGAATCGGCAGATAAGACAGATAACCTTATCGGATTTCTCGATGATATATGTAAAAGTTTACATAAAGGCAAAAAAATCAGTATACTAATTGACTATTCCTGCATGAGTAAAACATGGTATGCCGGGATACTGAATTACTTCATTTCAAATGAGTTGAGAATTGATCACCTGGAGTTGTATTTCTCATACACCTCTGCAGTTTTTTCCGAGCCCCTGAAGCCTGAAACAAAGGCTCTTCTGGAAAAGCCCAGGGGACTGATGAAGGCAAATGCCAGCTCGAAAAAGCCCCGTGCCCTGATACTGGGACTTGGTTATGAAAAATACCTTACCTTAAAGCTTCTAAAAAGTCTTGATTACAAGGCAATTTTTGCCTTTTACACCGATCCGGCATTTGACAGCAGATATGCTGACAGGGTAATGAAAAACAATAAAAAGATCCTGGCACTTTTGCCCGATGACCATATCTACAAATATCCTGTAGTTGATCTTAAAAAAACCGATGCCCTGCTCACTGCTCTTACCCTTAAACTGAGGCTTAATTATCAGGTTGCCATACTTCCGGTAGGACCAAAACCTTTTACCCTGTCATCATTGCTGCTTGCAGCAAGATATCCCGACATTGAGGTCTGGAGCATATATACGGGATATTCCACTGCTGCCTATAACCGTTATCCCACCGGAGAACCAATGTTATGCAAGCTATTATTCAGCAACAACGATGATATGTTCCTTTGAAGGTTTATATTGATGCTTAAGGTGTTTAATTTAATTCCTTTGTGTCTTTGATTATAATCCGGTTATTTCTGCTGGTTTAATCGTTTTTTTCCCCGAAAGGGTAACCCTCTGTGATGATTTGTAAAAAAGTCCTGAAACGAAACAATAGAGTTCTTTCAGGCGTAGTATGGAATAAAACAGGGGTCATAATATGCTTTTTGAATATGGACAAAAAGAAGATCGAGCATCTGTGTTCACGGTGCAGAAAAACAAACACCAGAGAAGAAATATGTTCCCGATGTATCAGTGAACTTCTGGAACTTCATGATCACAGGATAGGATGGAAAATGGCTCTTGAAATTGAGAGAGAGGAAAGAGATGGTGAAAATATTTCTATTGAAACTCAATAAAATTAAATTTAGTATTGAGAATTGATTCATAATACTGCCCGCGTTCCAGCAGATCATAATCGCCTTCTTCGTAATACCAGTTAATTATCAGCTTATTATTTACTTGTTTTTCCATAAGAAGCCTCAAAATATCAAGTATATACCGAGAGGTATCGGAATTGAAATACTCCAGCTCGATATCAAACACAGTAGTTTCCGGCGGATTCTTCAGGTATGTTTTAACCCAGTTAATAATGGGATCAAAGAATTTTGACGAATTTTCATGAATAGATCTTCCACTTATTCTGAATTTGCCGGAAGGATCCATACTTACAAAAGGAGTTCTGTTGGTACCGTCAATAAAAATTGGCTCCATTGATGCCTTGATAAATTCATTTATAAAAATAGAGTAATTAATTCAATAGTACAAGATAAGAAAAAATCTCATGATAATTTTTTAAAATATTAAATATCCGGACATTGATCAGGAGTCTGTATAATTTTTATTATCAAGGCTATCAGAATAATAATCACTCTCTATAATTGGTCAGTGACATCCTTATTATTAAATACCGGAGCTTTATTATCGTAATTCGCGGTAAAATCAAGTATAGCATTTAATCTGACCAGACATTTAACCTAAACATGTATTTTACATTTTCAGTATCAACTTTAAAGCAAAAATTTAAAGGCGAAACAGATGAACCATATTTTATTGTTTTTGGAAATAAAAGGTTATTGTACCGCTCTGTACAGAAGGGGCCTCGGTGCTTTCTGTAAACCTGCTGGCCATAGCTGCCTGCGTTGCCGTTTCAAAAATACACATTTCATTGAAGTTTTCGGGAGAACCGTCAATATTTACATCCACAACCCTTCCCTGCTGATTTACATTAATATTTACCTCAACAATACCACCGTCAGGGCATTTGTAGACCGGTACAGGTATTCTAAGGTGCGTACGACCCTGAAGGTCGTAAGTGATAGTTGTAGGGCCCGTGTAAGGATGATCATTATTATTTTCCTGTGGAATAATTTCTGCCGTGGACTCAGTTTCAATTTCGGGATGCTCAGGAAAAAGGTCAGCACCATTTGCCGCGTTATTGAGCACTTCGTCTACCCTCTGGTCAAGTTCCGACAATTGCTGTGACGACAAATCCCTGAATTGATCGGGTACCGGCCTCTCTTCCGATACATCAACTGCAATGTTCCTTGCTGAATGCCCGCTTTCATCATCCTGCAGGAAAGATTCATCTGACTGCAAAGATTCGGTGATAGCTGCAAATTCTTCTGCACTTATATCCTGATCGAATTCAATAAGCAGGGTTTGCTCCAGCTGGTGATCAAACGAGGACAGCCTGGTTACCAGGATCATTAACACAATAATAAGATGAAATATCACTGTGCCCAGTATACCATTAATATTTTCTTTAATGATCCTTAACATCAACAAAATATTTTTATACCGATCATAATAAGGCAAAGATATAACGAGCAAGGCAGAAGGAAAATTTTTTAATTACTTTTTCATTAATCACTTTTAAATCTGAGAGCTTTATATAAGTCCCCGCTTTGTAGTAATCCGGTTTATATTTCATAGTTTTGCGCTGATAAACCCTTTATTATGCATTCGGAGATAATTCTCAACCAGATAATAATACTTGGCGTAATTGTGTGTATCGGAGTGCTCGCTGCCAAAACAGGCATAATAACAGAGACGCTGAAGGAGGGCATTGCATCGCTGGTTTTTAATATAACCCTGCCACTACTGATATTCAGCTCTTTTACCTCTCTGGACATTACACTTGAGCTACTGAGAAATGGTTTGCTGGTTATCGTTCTAACCTATTTTTCCCTGTTTTTCCTTCTTCTTGCCGGCCGTTTATCTTCATCAGTCCAGAAGATGAAAAGGGAAACTTCTGCAATACACATTTTGCATACAGCTTTCGGAAATGTTGTGTTTTTGGGTTTTCCCCTTATGACCGCCCTTTTCCCTGATGAACAGGCATTGTTTTATGCCACCTTGTTCTACCTTGTATCAAACTCTGTTATGTGGACAGTGGGGGTAAATATTCTCAGCCACAAATCGAATACAGGTATGAAAGAAAAAATTAAAAATCTGCTCAATCCCAACACCTTTGCTTTCATTTTGGGCATAATATTCATGCTGGCGGGAATTAATCTACCGAAAGTAATTGAGGTGCCTCTTGGCGGACTTGGACAAACAACAAGTTACCTGTCGATGCTTTATATAGGCGGAATGCTTGCACAAACCGATATCAGGGGTGTTTTGGGCAAACGGCAGGTATACCTGCTTTCAGTAAACAAAATGATAATTGCACCCGTTATCCTTATCTTTTTATTCAGAATACTTCTGAATACATTTTCTTTGCATATGGATCCTATAGCTTTTTCGGTTGTGATTTTACAATCAGGCACTCCATGTATGGCGATGATTGTGGTACTTGCAAGAAAGTTCAATGCCGACGATATACACGCCACCGAGAATGTCTTTATTTCAACATTACTTAGTTTATTTACACTTCCTTTTCTCTTCTGGGTAACAGAAACTGTTGTTTTTTAATTATAATAATACAGGACTTCACAAAAGTGAAAAATTCGCTTAAATCGGATTACCCGCCAATAAAGGATGTGTCTTTAACTCCGATTTTTGCTTCGCACTACGAATTTTTTAAATCGCACATGCCTTCCGGGCATAGCCCTGCCAGGAGCGGCCTCCATTAATAAAATTTAATACATAATTAGCTGAAATTCTTTTGATAAGAAGTTTAAATGATATTATCTTTGCCGGGTATGCCATGACAAAATTTAATTATGTAATATGCTTTCATTGACTTCGGCTTTCACTGTTATTACCGCCTTATTTTTAGTTCAGCCAGAAAGTGAAAAAGACTCTGCTTTTCTTTTATTGCCTGCTGACAATGAGCTGAATGACTGGTTTATACAGGATACTCCGCAATATATTCTGTCTGATTCATGGAATGATTTGTTTCCGTCAATGGTGCCGGTTTTTTCAGAATACGGACTGAAAGGGCTTTTAATGGCTAGCTTTGCTGATAAAATGAACCATACTATTTATGCTGAAATATATCATATGAATGATTATGGAGGCGCCTATGGTCTTTTTTCTATAAGCCGTGAAGCTACAGGAAAGTTAGCAGGGTATGGAGATGAGTCATATCTGGAAGATACATGTATATACCTCTGGAAAGGAAATTATTATGTCAAGATTTATTCTTTTGATGAAGACCCTGTTATTCAGGAAGGTATTATCCGGATTGCCTCTGCCATAGACAAAAAAATCGGGAAGGAAGGAATAAGACCCGGTATTATCAATTTGCTGCCTGAAGAGGGCTTTGTGACTGAACGAACACGTTACTTCAGGGGAAGCGCAGGGCTTAGTTATCTTTTACCTTTCGGACATGATGATATCTCCGGTTTCAGGGAAGGAGTATATGGTGATTTTGGTCCATATCAGTTACTTATCATGGATTATGAAAATAAAGAAAATAAAATAGCATGGAATGAAAAAATTAGTCAAAGTCTTGATAATAACAAGCGATACCATAAATTGCCATTAAATGAGAATTATATTTATTTCAGGGATAATGAAGAAAACATTATTGTTTTTGGAGGCCTGGGAAAATATATTATGGTTTTTATTGGTAAAGATGATACCATGCAGCCGGAAATCTTTGAAGGAATTGAAGATGCGATTCTCAGGGATTAATGAAGCAGTGTATGATATTAACTGGAAATATTTATTAAAATGCCGATAAAGATTTCCATACGTTTATTTTTAATCTCTATGTTATTTTTTGTACAGCCCTATATTTATGGTATACAGATAGATATTTGGCCTAACCTGAAGCAACTTAACCTTCAGTTTTCGGATGATGACAACATTACCAGAAACAGGATAGAACAGCAAAAGATCGATGCAGGCAATCAAATTGCCCTTGCGGTTGAGGAATTAGACAGAAATGCATTGGAAGAAGCTTTTAATGAACTATTTTCTGCCAGCAGTGGCCTGTTTGATTTATATGATAAATATTGCAGAAGCACTCTTGATAAATTGCCGGAAACCCTTCCGGATGAGGTTAACCGAGTTGCAGAGCTTGAACGTCATGCCCGGGAAAACATGGAAAAGGCTGAAGTACTAAGAATGGAGGCCGGAAAAGCGGAGGGCATTGAGAAGATAGAACAGATTTACAGAATGGCTTTTGATCTTGAATTACTGGCTCTTTTGAAAAAGGGGAGGGGACTGCGGATTTATCAGGACTATCCGGTTATCTATGCATACCCCTGGGATAATGATTTTACTAACATGAATGGTTCACCTGAAAAGGCCATAAGGCTGGTTGAAATTAAAGAACATAAAGAGCCCGGTGATAAACCGGGCAGAGAACTTACAGATGAAGGCATCTGTTTTATAATTCAGATAGCAGCTCATACTGATAAAATTACCGAATCCGGGTTAAAAGCCATTTACAACGGAGATATAAAGATCAGTTTCATCTATGAGGATAACCTGTATAAATATTATTTAGGGCCCTATAACAGTTTTGACGAGGCAGAAAGAGTGATGAAATCCCTTAATATGGAAAATGTGTTTATAGCAGCCTATTATGATGGCCGGCGAATCGGGGTCAGGGAAGCAAGAGCCCGGCAGGCACAGCAGGATTGATCACTGATTCTTCAACAGGAGATAATAATTGATTACCGATTCGTCAACAGAACATAATAATATGCAGTAAAGCAGAACCGGTTTCGGGTCCGCTAATACAGGCTTAAAACGGCAGCACAGCAGGTCTGATACGTAACCTGGGGCAATTATTGAACTTTACAACTCCTTATATGTGCTATCATTATTCAATTGCAACAACCGCGGAAGAAATTGCCGGTATGTATAAAATAAAACTTAAGTTGCCCCAAATCAATCCGGAGCCCCCGTATTACCATGTCAATGGATTTAATTTTAATCATTTACCTGCTGTCTATAAGGACAATAAACAAGGTGAGTTAAAGCTGGAGTTTATGCAATGGGGACTGGTACCCGGTTGGGTGAAAGGGAAGGAGAAGGCACTTAAAATAAGAAGTGCAACTCTCAATGCCCGGTCCGAGACAGCAGACAATAAACCAAGCTTCCGTTCAGCTTTTCGCTACAGACCCTGCCTTGTACCTGCTACAGGATACTTCGAATGGATGCACCGGGACCGCAAAAAATATCCTTTTTTTATTTATTTGCCCGGCAAACCATGTTTTTCCTTTGCCGGTATCTGGGAAGAATGGATTAATGAACAGACGGGAGAAATACTAAAGTCCTTTTCCATTCTCACATGTGAAGCAAATTTTTTAACAGGCAAAATACATAACTCGAAAAAACGAATGCCTGTAATTGTTGGCAATGAAAATGAATCTGAAGATAAATGGCTTAATATTCAATCTGATAAATCAGAGAGGAAAAAAATACTGAAGCCATACGCCACGGAAAAAATGGATGCATACAGTATAAGCAGGCTAATTACTTCAAGAGAAAAAGACACCAATATACCTGAAGTTCTTAAATCATTTAAATATCCGGAATTAAGCAGCATTAAGCCTGGATTATGAAGGCAATATGACTTGATTTAACCAGAATTGCGGTGTAATGGCTGAATAATAACCGCAGTCCGGGAAGGATGTAAAGAAACAGAAACCACAACAGTAAAGGATTCATTTTAATTATTCTGTTTTTTATTTTTATCCCGGGGATGCCTTGACGGTCCTAAAAAATATGCCACAGGCTCAAGGCCCGGAGTATGGTGGGAAATAATTTTAATTATTGCAAATATGGGGACAAACAGAATCATACCTGCCAGTCCCCAAATCATTCCACCAAGAGTGATGGCAACAATGACCACCAATGGATTTATTTTTACCTCATGTCCAATAATGAGGGGTTCAAATACATAGCTTTCGACAAGCTGTATGGTTATAATTATTATTGTAAAAAGTAATATGATTTGCAAGTTCTGCAAATATATAATAGCAAACAAAACAGGAAGTATACCGCTGATAAATGGTCCCAGGTAAGGAATGATTGTAACCAAAGCACCGAAAATTGTTAAAAAACCGGCATAGGGAATATCAAAGATCACAAAAGTGATGTAGTACATTATTCCCAGAAGGGCCATAACCTGGGCTCTTCCCCATAAATAGTGATATACGATTTTACTGGTTTTATTTAAGACCTCTTTGGTCTCTTCCTCTTTTTCTTTGTTTACACTCCTTAGTATGGAATCCGAAAATTTATCTCTGTAATACAATAATAAGAACATATATACCAAAACCAACAGAAAACCAGCTGAGGTATTAAATATATTGCCCAGAAACCTTGTCAGTCCCCTTTCAATTGCATATAAAATGTCATCGGATCTGTTTTTCCACAGATTTTCCTGTTCTTCTAAAGATAAGCCTATTGCAGATGTGATTTTGTTCTGAATATTCTGAATAAGCATTATTATTTCATCCCTGAATGCGGATATATCTGCTACAAAGAGGCTTAATTGATAAACAAAAATGTATAAAATACCACCTACCACAATGAAAATTACCAGCGTGCTGAGCAATGAAGAAAAAATCCGGTTTACTCTGATCTTCTCCAGAATATTGGAAAGCGGCATCATCAGGGATGCAAAGAATATACCAAAGATTAAGGGGATTAAAAATGCAGATCCAAAATGCAACAGGATAAAAACGATCAGTATGAATAAAAGTATTTGATTTATCTTGTTTAATTTTACCATACTGTAATACTTCGTAATTCAGTTAAATATCAACATTATATTTCCGGACCTGATCCTTTTTGCTCTAATTTGCAGGCTTGACAGGCTGTATGAAAATAAGCATACACTAAGATAAAATAAATCATCGCCAATACAAAGTCACATTTACCATACCATTATATTGCCGAAGATGAAACCGAAGAAGGAGAAGTATTTTAAAAAAATATTCTGAACAATTAGTGGCTTAACTATAATGTTCTTGCTTTTTTGGGTAAAATATTATTCTAACCTCTTTGGTTCTGGCTGTGCCGGGGTATCATAAAGCCGTTTAAACTCATATCCCTTTTCCTTCAAGACCAATATTATTTCAAATAGCCGGTCATACAGGGGGTCGGGCCTTTCGGGTCCCACTCCCGGATGAATCAAAAGTATTTTCCCCTTAAGTCCATGATCCTCTTCGTATTCCCACAGCCGGGCTATTATTTCCCCGGTGGTGCGGTAATTGGGCATCCCGGGTGTTGTATAGTCCGCATTTGTCCCGATTCCGGAAGTGAAATTGACCACTTCCAGTCCCATTTCACGTGACCATTCTACTATTTCGGCATTATACCATTCATAGGGAGGAAGAAACCACCGTACGGTTTCCGGAATAATGCCAAATGGCCTTAGTGCTTCAAGATTTCTGCGCAGGTCTTTTTCAACCTCATTCCTTGTTACCAGAAGCGAATCCCGCTCAGGTCCGACATCCCAAGGGACATAGAGAAGATGTGCATCTGAATGGGGACCTAGGTAATGACCCTTGTTAACAATTCTCTTTATAGTCTCCTCCCGTTCTTTTTCCCTGAGGCATTCTCCCGTAAGAAAAAAGGAGGCATTAACCCCTGACTTTTCAAGTGTTTCAAGGACGGTTTCCATGCCTTCAAAATGATCGTGGGCGGAAAATAACAGGTACAGTGTCTTTCCGGTTTCCTCAAAACCTGTTACAGCCCCGAACCTGTCTCGTATATATCCTCTCTCAGTTTCGCCCTTGCATGCAGTGATCATTAAAAGCAGGGGGATAAGCCATGGAATGTGATTGATCGGGTTTAATAGTTTCATGAGCAGGGATATTAAATGTATGACAAGGGATTTTACAGAAAAAGTTCCAACCACGGGACGCAAGTCAGCCCTGATTTTCTTTTCATGTAAATGTAATAGTAAATTTAGTATAATGGTTACCTTTTTTCAAAAAGCACAGCAAAAACTATTATGTAACTGTCACAACATCAAGCCACCTGATCACCCGTTTACCGTCAGCTCATGTTGAATCAAGACTTACCTGACCGCTATGGGAGAAACAGACTGCATATTGTTTTCCGGGAATGGCCAGATAGTGGGCCTCATTGAGTTCACGGCCGCTTAAAAGGTAACAGGAGGGTTCTTGATCGAAAACATTAAACTGCATTATAACTGTGGAAGTACTGACATATGCTATCAGAAATGATTACCGGGGAAAAACTTATCAGGCTTTATTGAAAAGGCTGATAATACGAGCCAGTTCTTGCCTGTCAGCCACATACATGTTCCCTGCATCAGTCACTATGGGATTGCTGAACTCCATGTTACTGCTTGCGGCTATTCTGGCAGAGGTATGATACTCCTGAGCCCCGGTATCCTTTATCAGCTTGATTATATTGTTTGACCTTACACCCGCTCCAGGCATAATACTTATACGGTCTCCTGCTTGATTAACAAGCTGTTTCAATAACCCGGCACCCTCAGGTGCTGTTTCTGCAAGACCGGAAGTAAGAACCCGCCTGCACCCTGCATTAATTAAAACTTCAAGGGCATCAAAGGGATCCGGAACGGCATCAAAAGCCCTGTTGCAGGTGACCTCCATGGGATAGGCTGTTTCTACAATATGCTTCATCCGGTCAGAGTCAATTTCGCCGGTAACCTTCTGTGCTCCTGCACTCACACCGTTACAGCCCAGCTTCTTACACATCATAATGTCATCAATAACTATTTGCCATTCATCATCATCATAGAAGTAATCAAGGCTCCTGGGCCTGATAATAGGAAACAGCTGGATGGATACTTTTTCCCTGACATTCTTGATGGTCCCGTAGGACGGAGTTGTTCCGCCTTCGAGCGGATTGTCACAAAGCTCTATTCTCGCGGCACCTTCTTCCTCAGCAATTATTGAGCTCTGAATGGTAAATGAGCAGACTTCAAGATTGTATTTCATTTTTTTTCCTTTTAATATAATTTATCGCGGGTAAAGATATAGTTAAATACCTATTCTTTGAAAATTCCTGTTAATTTAAGAAAAAGTTACATTTGATTTTGATCATATACTTTATTGCATCAGAAACGAAAGTACTTCATCTGAAGAAACACTCTTTTTGTGAAGCGAAGCAAGAAAAAAGGGTGTGTACCAAATAATGCCAAAGCCAATAATAAATTAATCAACCATTTTATTTTATCTTTGAATTACAATACTTAATGCCTTCAATGGACGACAAAGTAAATTACTGGAAGGATCTTTCGGATTATGATCTTGAAACAGCAGCAGCAATGCTGAACAGTAAAAGGTTTTTATATGTGGGATTTATGTGCCATCAGACTATTGAG
>PXAP01000137.1 GCA_003567115.1 Bacteroidota bacterium | reverse complement strand
GTCCTGAACCTGTAAAACCCTCCTTCCTTTTCAAATGCCTCGATCCCCCTGCCAACTGACAGTTCAGATTCGGGACTTACATACCTGTAAACCAGATCCTGAAGTTTTTCGTTGAATTCTGCTATGTCTGTACCTTCGGCAAGTACTATATAGTTGTATATATAATTGTACAGCCAGCGCTGGAAGTATTCCCCGTGTTCAGGCATTACAGTTTCAATAGAGGCGAGGTAATTGTACCTGAAATGAGAATTATGGGGCATATTCTCAGAAACACCCGTTATCTCAAAAAGGTCCCTTTCATTCATCAGTATAGTTTTCCCCACGGGATTTTCGGTGCCAAAAAGCCGGTGTGCCGTTTCCTCGGAAATTACTATGGTGTTTGGCCTCACAAGAGCGGTGGCCGGGTCGCCTTCTATCATTGGCACCGAGAATACATTGTAAAAACTGGGATCTGCATAGAAAAAATTCTCTTCAACAAAGTTTTTGTCCCCGACCCTGATAATTGCCCTTGATACAGGGAATAACCTGCAGGTCTCTTCAATCTCGGCAAATTCCCGGTCGAGTGCCTCCTTCATTGCCCCTGACGTGTAGGCTGAAAAGAAATGGCTGCCGCCATGTGCGGATTCAATTCCTATCCTGTAGGTGCGGTGTGATTTTTCGTGATACCGGTCATAACTGAGTTCACTTGTCACAAACAGCAGTATCAGGATGCAACTCGCGATGCCTATGGTCAGCCCCGCAATGCTTATTAACGAGTAGGCTTTTTGCCGTCTGAGGGTACGGATTGCGATTATAATCTGGTTCTTCAGCATGTATTAATTACTAAAGGTTAAAACTATATTGATGTATGTTATATGTCCGGTGTTTTGTAATGATTATTATTCGTTACGCAATACATCAACAGGATTCAGGTTGGCGGCCCGCCAGGACTGAAGGCCGACAGTGAGCGATGCGATAATGTATGTTATTACCGTTGCTGCCAGGAAGGTGAGTATTCCAGGTTCGATCCTGTATGCAAAATTATCAAGCCACCTGCCCATTAAAAACCAGGCTGCAGGCCATGCGATAACCGAAGCAAAAAGCACCAGCATATTTACCTCTTTAGATAAAAGTAGTATTACTGAAGTGGGAGATGCTCCCATAGCCTTCCTTATCCCTATCTCCTTTGTTCTCTTTTCGGTGTTGAATGATGCCATACCCAGCAATCCCAGAGCAGCTATTAAGACAGCCAGAAGTGCGAATATCTCGAATATGTTCCGTGTGCGGATATCCTGGGTATAGAGCTGCATAAGGTCTTCATCAAGAAATGACCATACAAAAGGTGCATCGCCCGCAAACTCTGTCCATTGTGATTCTATATGTGCCAGCGCAGATGGTATTTGATTGCCATTCAGGCGTATTGCCATCAACCAGGCGGGGCTGTCCAGTTTCCAGATTATCAACGGCCTTATTTCCCGGTGCAGGGATTCAAAGTTTGCATCTTCAAGAACCCCTATTACCGGGCTAACCAGGTTTCTGTGAGGGAAAGATAGTGCCTCTGAAGTTGGTCGTTCCAGCCCCATAACCCGTGCCAGCGGTTTGTTTATTACGACAGCACTTGAATCTGTATTATAATCGGGAGAAAAAAACCGTCCTTCTGCCAGTTGCATTCCTATAGTCTCCATATAATGCTCATCAGCCCATATAACCAGGGTCTGGGCAATGTTTTCAGGAGAGTCTCCATATTTGTGTGTGGATGTACCGGAGAAATCATATCCGGGCAAAGAAGTGCAATAACTTGCGTTCAGTATATTTTCGTGCCTGATCAATTCATCCCTGAAGACTGTTTGCCGGTCGCCCAGGATGTGGGTTCGCTGGAGAACCAGCAACCCCTCTTTTGAATAGCCCGGATCTTTGAAATGGATGAACCTGAGTTGTCCTGATACGATGAATGTAGCAGCGAAAAGTGCTATCGTGATCGTGAACTGGGCAACTACAAGTACCTTCCTGAGAACAGTGGTACGGTCGCCGGCTCCCGTCTCTCCTTTGAGGACACTTACAGGCTTAAAGGATGACAGGAAAAAAGCCGGGTAGCTGCCGGCCACGACTCCCGTTATCAGGCTAAATAATATAAATCCGGGAATAATGTACCAATCCGACAGGTAGCTTAATTCAAATGACTTGTAGGTTAATTTATTGAAAAAGGGAATTGTCAGCTCCAGAAGTGTAACCGCCAGTATCATTGCAATAAGACTGACAAGTACCGATTCAACCAGGAATTGTCTGACCAGGTTTCCTTTGCTGCTGCCAAGTGTTTTTCTTACCCCAATTTCTTTCGCCCTTGCCGAGAAACGTGCAGTTGACAGGTTCATAAAATTTATGCAGGCTATGATAAGGATAAAAATGGCAATAATGGAGAAAAAATATACTGTGGTTATGCTGCCTCCTTCATTTAACTGGTTGTCAGATTCTGAATATAGATGAATATCTTCAATATTCTCTATAAAGAACCTGTACACTCCGCCCTCTGTCTCAAAGTCTTGTATGTCAATACCCATTGCTATTTTAACCTCTGGTCCGACATATTTATACACAAGTTCCTGGAGTCTCTCTGTGAAAGTATTCCTGTCTGTGTTTTCCGCTAATAGCAGATACGTGTAAAGGTTGTTGCTGGTCCATCGCCTCCAGTATTGCTCCATCGCGGGCCTGACTGTTTCTATTGATGCAAGGAAGTCATACCTGAAATGAGAATTATGCGGCATATTTTCTGATACTCCCGTTACTTCGAGCAGGTAGTTCTCATTGACCATTAATGTCTTTCCCACCGGGTTATCGTTGCCGAACAGCCTTTGTGCTGTCTCCTGTGACAGGATTACGGTGTTTGGCCTTGAGAGGGCTGTGGAAGGATCTCCTTCGATGAGGGGAACTGTAAATACCCGGAAGAAATTTGAATCTGCATAAAAGAAATTGTCCTCAACGAAACTACTTTCTTCAACCCTTATGACCGGGCTTGTTATGTGGTAAAGCCGGCAGGCCTCTTCAACCTCTCCGAATTCATACTCAAGTGCATCTTTCATTGCCCCTGATGTGTAGGCTGAGAAGAAATGGCTGTCGCCGAAAATAGCCTCAATGCCTGCCCTGTAAATCCGGCCGGACTTTTCATGGTACCTGTCATAGCTCAGTTCACTTGATACAAACAGTATGATGAGCAGGCAGCTTGCAATCCCAATGGTCAAACCTGCAAGGTTTATAAGAGAGAAGCCCTTTTGCCTTATTAAGTTTCGGAATGCTATTAATATATGGTTCTTAAGCATGATTTGTAAGGTTTAGAAATAAATCCTGTATGTCATCATCGGCATAAAGCCCATCTGGTAGTGGGTTACAGCTTCCTTTTTGTTATTGTCCCAGTTCTGAACGAAAACATTCTCCCTGTTGGTTATGTTCTGCAGGTCAAGTCCCCACTCATGGTCGAAACTCTGCCGGTTCAGACGGAATGTTATCCG
>PXAP01000012.1 GCA_003567115.1 Bacteroidota bacterium | reverse complement strand
TTAGGTGGTCCGGCTTTAAAATTCTTTTTCCGGCCGACAGTGCCTCAAAGGTTTGCAGGCTACAGACCTGCAAAAATAAGATCATGGAACGGGACTATTTTTATACGGGTTTTGCCTACCTGGCGTGCCCCGGTGAGAATGGTTATCTCAGGCCGGTCAAGATGCTTTTTCAAATCATCCAGAATGGTTCTTTTAATCAACATATAAATTAACCCGATATTTTAAAAAGTAAATTTACATATTTATCGGGTTAAATGCAAAATTACAAACAGATAGCAAAAAATCCTTTAAAATTCTGACCTGCAAGGTTACCTGCAGGCAGCAGCAGGTCAGTCAGGAAGACTGTTTTTCGGATTTTATAGCTTTTTGTCCTGAATATAAAGTTTTGATTCGGTGCAGGTGTCAAGGTGTCCGGGAAAGCGTAATTGAAGAATTCACTGAAGTATTTCTTATTCAATCCGAAATTCCCTGGTACAGGATATTAACCGGTTCTTTACTTCGTTCCATTCCAGAGGATTAATCATAACAGGCATGGCTTCAGATTCGGCATCGGCAAAATAAACCAGCGACTTTAACAGATGGTATTGATTGTTTAGTCCCGAAACTACACCTTCCAATGTCCCGGGTTAAGGGTGGAGGGTGGCAGACAAAGTCTGATGTGCGCTCGAAAGCACTCAGGTTACAGCAGACAGCACCCTGCTTTTTTTGGTCAATGATTTCAATTCGCGCCTGAAAGCTGTATATCTCTTGAATTATGTTTCTTTTCGTTTTGAAATCCAGGGAAACTGTAATCGTTGTACTGAATGACATCCTTTAATCCGTGAAGAATAAAATGGGCATTACGCGCCAATCAGTTATAAAGTCTGGATTGCAGAAAAACTCAAAAAAGCTATACTTTAGATATGTAATAATCAGCTAAATCAATGCATAAAGCAAATAACCAACGTGGGCTAAAAAAAAGAAAACTATCCCATAAATTACATATCTTCCAATGAGAGGAAACATGTTTCAACGGTATATTTTTCGAGAACTTTGTGTTTGAGATGTTCCACTTTAGCTGCAAATAAACCGGGTTTAAAGTTTTTCTTCCGGCGCTTTACCTCAGCTACAAGAGCCTGATCTTTTTCCAGCTTTAATGCAACTATATCTATTTCATATTGTTCATTCTTAGGTTCCCACCAGGAACCAATTTCCCTGAATTGGAAACTTTCAGCAAATTTCTGCTTAAAATAGCATTCCAGCATTTTGCCTGAATAAGTTGGATAGTCAGCTTTTATAATATCTCGCAGGCCTTTGAAATTCTTTATTTCAATTAATGACCGGTGACGGTCAAAATAATTAAACCAAAAACGAATAAAATTATCCTGTATTTCATAGCGGACAGCTTGCGTTCCCTCTTTCGAGAAAACAGGCCTTTGGCGTACAATAATATTGTAATCTTCGATAAGTCTTTTCAATTGCCCTCCAATACTTTTGTTACCCAATGCTGATTCAATCTTAGGTTGTGTATTAATTCCTCCTGAAATAGCGCTTAAAATAGAAAAATAAGTGGCATGATTTTTTCCAAATTCTTCAATTAAAAGATTCTTTCCCTCTTCGGTAAAAGATGAGTTTTCACGGACCATAAATTCAATCATCCCGTCAACATCGAGCCTGCCGCTGTCGCAAAACAATTCTATGTATTTGGGAATACCTCCCGTAAAAGTATATAATGCCAGTAAATCATCGTTGGTGTATTCAGAATAATAATCACGCATTATTTCTTTCAGGGTAGCTAAATCAAAAGCAGATAATTTGATAATATTATCTGCCCTGCCAAACAACGGTTCTTTTGAATTCTGAAATATCTTCTGCATTAAAGACCAGACCGAGCCACTGATTATCAAATTCATGTGTGTCCGTTTCCTGTAGCTGTCCCAAATATTCTGCATATCGCTGAATACAGATTCATTGATGTTGCAGAATTCCTGAAATTCGTCAATGACCAGGTTAAAAGAACGATTTGTAGCCAGTTCCATCAAGTATTGAAACAACGATCTGAATGAATGAATACCTTCCGGAACATAAGTATCTAATGAACTTGCTATAACAGGAACAAATTCCGCACAGAGTGTCGCTTCATTTTTGCGTCCCACAAACAAATAGACAACAGGCGTGTTTTCAACAGATTTCATGACAAGACTTGTCTTTCCAATCCTCCTTCTCCCTGTAACAACTGTCATTCGTGAAAAATCATTAAAGGAAAGCTTCTGTATTCTTTTTAACTCTGTAAGTTCACTGGCCCTGTTATAGAATTTCATACTTTTTTACTTTCCTGTTACGCATGCAACAGTTACCACTGTAACAAAGATAAAAAATAATAATCTTTAATACAACAAATTGCGTGATAATATTCCAGTTGAAAAAGCTCCGCAACTTATCTTTCTTTTTGAAAAAAATGTGAAAGAGCACCTGAACAGGCTGGAGCTGATGCATTAATTGCCGATCTCACCTTTCGGGTTTTTAGAGAGTAACCGGTTTTTTGTGGCGAAAGATACTTATCCGGATCAGGCCAGTGCAATCCGGTTCCGTTACATACAAATTTACAGATAATTCTTATTTAATCCCCGAACGAATCAAAAATCCCTTCCAAATACAATTCACCCCAAAACGGCGAAAGCTTCATAATGGCAGGCGACATAACGCTGCTGCGGTAATATAAGAGAAATACCGTCTGCTCTGTATGGCAGGAGAAATACAGTTTGCTCTGTATGGCAGGAGAAATACAGTTTGCTCTGTATGGCAGGAGAAATACGGTCTGCTCTGCAAGGTTTGAAAGTCGCCCCGGTTTTTGCCGGGGCGGCTTTTTTTATCCATTCAAGGAATGGATCCAGGGTAAATTGCATTGGTTTAGTACGAATTATGAAGCCCCATTCGAAAGACTACTGTTAGTTTTTGTAAACTACCCTGTGTCATAACGTAGCGCTTTTGATTATGAATTTTTTTCTATTGCGCAATTCATCCCTGTGCTCCTGGTACAGGGATGAATTGCGATTCTTTAAATGAATGTTAAAAATCAGCAACAAACAACCCCTTTTTAACAGCTTCTTATTCAGGTCTTTATGCGTTCGTCACTATTAAGCATCTGTTTACCTGTTTAAACTTAACATCTGTCAAATTTCCAATTTTAGCATTAAACAATTTTACTTCGGAATTTGTTTTTGGAATTACAAAAACTGAATTCAGCTTTTGTAAAATTCACTTTTAGGTGCCTATAAGGCAAAAAAATTATTAACTAAAAAAAATAATAATATGAAAACAAGATTCTATTATTTGAGCACAATCGCTCTGATGGCAATGGCCTTCTCCTTCTTCATGGTATCGTGTGAAAAGGAAGATGATTTAAGAGGAGGGCCTCCGGCAGGACCCGGTTCCGAAGGGACTTATGATCTTAGTTCTGAATATACTGAAGTCTGGGACGGTCGTGGTACTGATTCAGAGAACTGTGAGATGCCGGCCGAGGACGATCCGCGGTA
>PXAP01000054.1 GCA_003567115.1 Bacteroidota bacterium | reverse complement strand
CGTGGGCAATTATATTATGGATGCTTTTGCAACCGAGGCTTTCGGAGAGATCACCCTGCAAAGAAACGGTTTGCTGGCAGTCGTCGGACTGACAAACGGGAAGCTTAACCAGAATGTTTCAGCCGGCGACGATAATCAGCCATCATTTTACGGCAAGCTTGGCTTTGACAGGCAAATGACCGGGGATCTCCGTTTACGCCTTACCGGGTCATGGTATACCAACCAGGGAACCACTACCGGCACCTGGCTGTACGGCGGCGACAGGGCCGGGGCCAGATATTACCATGTTCTTCACACAGCTGAGCAGGGAGGAAACTTTTTACCAAGGTACAATCCTCGCTTCACAAAATTAACCGCTTTGCAGGTAAATCCTTTTGTAAAGTTCGGCGGACTGGAGTTTTTCGGGATTTTTGAACGGGCTATGGGTGGCGCCGAATTCACTGATCCTCAGGATGAGGAGGGTGCATTCACCCAGGTTGCCGGAGAATTATTGTACCGGTTCGGCTTTGATGAGAATTTCTATATCGGGGGAAGATATAACACTGTAAGGGGCACCACCAGGGAAAGCCATGATGAGGATCTGGAAATAAACAGATTTAATATTGGCGGAGGCTGGTTTATGACCAGAAATATAGTTACCAAGATCGAGTATGTGAGACAGGCTTATACAGGTGATGCCTGGACAGGAAGGTTTGCCGGAGCAGAATTTAGCGGAATTGTATTGGAAGCTTCCATAAGTTTTTAACATGTCATTTTAATCATAAGGGTCTGTTGATATATGATCCGGACTTAGGGAAGAATTTCATAAGTCCGGATTTGTTTCCGGTATGGTTATTGAATTATAATCTGATGTAAATAGAAATGTTAATTAATAATTAAAGTTATGCAAAACCGAAAATTCATAGCAGCAATTATACTTTCCGGTATCTTACTGATACCCGATTCATTATCCCAATCACTTAACTATACCTCAACCGATGATGCGCATGTGTTGGTAAAAGGAACATCTACCCTGCATGACTGGGAGCTGAGGTCGGAAACCATGATGAGCGAGGTTGCTTTTATTACCGGAAATGGTGAAGCCTTTGAGGCTCTGGAATCGGTGATGTTCGTTCTTGAAAAAACCACCCTGGAGAGTGACCGTTCCAGACTGGAGAGGATGGCTCATGAAGAGATGGATGCTGATAATTATCCCCAGATAACTTTCCGGTCCGACGGAAACGGCGATATTGAAAGGAACGGCGATGAATACCGGGTCACTGCAACCGGTGACTTAACCATATCGGGAGTAACCCGCCAGGTAAGTGTTGAGGCTACCTGTATAAACACCGGAGATGAAATGGTCTGCACAGGCACCAGGGACCTGAGGATGACCGATTATGATATTGATCCCCCCACCCTTATTCTGGGTACAATAAGAACCCATGACGATGTTACGGTTGAATTCCGGATTGTTTATTCGCAATAACAGAGTTTTTCGGAGGTGGCTCAACCCAATCAGATACAGCCTCCTGACTTTTGGTAATTAGCAGGTTTCCACCGGAATTGCAGATTTAAAGGTAAAAACTACAGTATCTTTCTTAACCTATTAAGGCAGTTGACAGATCTTCGATAAGATCGCCGGCATCCTCTATCCCCACAGAGAATCTTATCAGGTCGTTTGTAATACCTATGACAGCTCTCTGCTTTTCCGGGATGGAGCCATGGGTCATTACAGCTGGATAATTTATCAGTGACTCCACCCCGCCGAGGCTTTCGGCAAGTGCTATTATTTTTAGCTTGCGGAAGAACCTGTTGGCCGTTTCACTATTACCGTTTTTAAGCTTGAATGAAACCATGCCCCCAAAACCGGCCATTTGTCTGCATGCAAGTTCATAATAGGGACTTGATTCAAGTCCGGGAAAATAAACTTCGGCAACCACCGGATGATCTTTAAGGAACGTTGCTATTTTTATGGCATTTTCTTCATGCTGCTTCATCCGTATGGCCAGGGTTTTTATTCCGCGGAGCATGAGCCAGCTGTCAAAAGGACCGGGTATAGCCCCTACGGCATTCTGGATATGCTTTATTTTTTCGTACCAGTTTCTGTCGTTCAGTATAACAGCCCCTCCTATCAGGTCGGAATGGCCACCTATGTATTTTGTTGTACTGTGGATAACAAGATCGGCACCTAATTCCATGGGCTGCTGAAATACAGGGGTAGCAAAGGTATTGTCCATTACAACCCTGATTCCGTTATTTTGTGCAATATCTGCCACCTCCCTGATGTCTATAAGCCGTATCAGGGGATTGGTGGGCGATTCGATCCAGAAAAGTTGTGTATTTTCCTTAACTGCCTGTTTGAATTCGGCCGCTTCCCATCCCACGTAAGTGAATTCCAGTCCGAATGGTTTGAACACTTCCTCAAAAAGACGGTAGGTGCCACCATACATATCGCCGCATGCCACTACATGATCTCCCGGGCGGAGGGTTGAAAGCACTGCGTGTTCTGCTGCCATTCCAGAAGCAAAGGCAAGCGCCAGACTGCCGTTCTCAAGTTCGGCAAGGCAATCTTCAAGGACTTTACGGGTGGGGTTGCCCGTCCGGCTGTATTCAAATCCTTTATGTTTTCCGATTTCTTCCTGCCGGTAGGTCGATGTTAGATACACCGGGGGTATTACCGAGCCGGTGCTTTTATCAGGTTCCTGACCGGCATGTATAACCTTGGTTTTGAATTTCATAATTCAGCTTGATTTTATAGGTGATGTTGGAATGTATTATATCCGGAATTATATGCTACAGGTCCTTTCCGGGTTATTATCAGGTAAGAATGAAGTTATTTTCATTCAGCCATGAATCATTATACATTTTGGTGAGATACTTGTTTCCCGTATCGCACACGAAAGTAACAACATTCTTCTTCACGGTTTGTTCCCGGCAATACCTGAGCGCGGCAGCAAGGAGAGTTCCCGATGAAGATCCTGCCAGGATACCTTCTTTTCTTATTAATTCCCGTGCTGTAGCAAAGCTTTCCTGATCACTGACGGTGTATGCTTTTTTTGCAAGCGAAAAATCGGCTATAGAAGGAATGAAATCTTCCCCGATTCCTTCCCCCCTCCAGGAGCCTGGTTCACCAAAAGTGCCGGTGGTAATGTAATCCTTTATTACCGAGCCGGCAGGATCGGCAATTACAATCTCAACATCCGGTTTTACTTTCTTAAAATAACGGGTCAGCCCGGTCATGGTACCGGACGAGCCAATTCCGCATACCACTGTATCTATTTCTCCATTAAGCTGCCCGAATATCTCGGGTCCGGTGGTTGATTCATGGGCCAGTGGATTTGCGGGGTTGCCGAACTGGTTTATGTAGTATGAATCGGCCGTTTCGGCTGCTATGCGCTCCGCCATGTCCTGATAGTATTCAGGGTGGCCCTTGTTTACATCCGACCGGGTTATGATTACTTCTGCACCCATTGCCTGCAGGTGAAGAATTTTTTCCCTGCTCATTTTGTCGGGAATAACCAGCTGTAACCGGTAACCTT
>PXAP01000344.1 GCA_003567115.1 Bacteroidota bacterium | reverse complement strand
GTGCTTCTTGTCACACATGACAGGAGGATAAGTAAAAAGGCTCACAAAACCCTCAGGATGAAAGACGGCAAGTTTTTAACTTCATAAAAACCCGGTTGCCGAACATTGATTTCCCTCAAGGCCCCCTGCTCTTTTTTCATGCTCAACCGCTTACTTAAGTCACAATCAGAAAAAATCTCTTATTATCATTACTTTTTTTAACCAGTGTTTGTCTTAATCTTAGTTAGTCTTTTGTTTTATGTTCAGCCGGCTTTTTCTCAGCAGCTATTTCCTGTAAAGGGATATGTTTATGATCTTGAAACCGGTAAACCGGTATCCAATGCAAATATTGTTGTCATCGGAACAGGTCGGGGAACCGGCTCGGGAGATGAAGGATATTTTGAGCTCATGCTGGCAGCCGGGGAATATGATATCAGGATTACATCCCTTGGATTTTCGGGTAAAACCATATCTGTCCGGGTTCCGTATGATGAAAAGGATCATCTAGATATAGGGCTTATTCCTGAGCAACTGGAAATTGAGGGTGTCGATGTTATAGGCAGGCTTTCTGTAACCGATATTGACACCTCCATTACCAGGGAGCCGTTATCAATATTACCTGCCATTACAAGAATAAGCGCCGTGGAAATAGAGAGGCAGGGAGCTGTAACTCTGACCGATGCGGTTAAACATGTTCCGGGTGGATGGACAGAGACACGGGGTCGAAAGACCAGGCAGTTTTTTTCGGTCAGGGGACAAAGGTATCCATACCCGGACTATTCTATAAATGGTATATGGCAAAAGGAATTTGAAGAGACTTCATACTTTTTTTCTGCCCTTGATATAGAATCGGTTGAAATTGTCCGCTCCGCCTCGGCTCTGGTTAAGGGTCTTTCGGGTTTAACCGGTGTGGTTGATGTCAGGACAAAAAGGCCGGTAAGAGAAACCATTTCACTTATAGCTAAATATGGCCAGCAGAATAACTATGTTACAAATCTCCGGTATGGAAATAAGATCAATGATTTCACTTTCAGCACCTCAGCAGCCTTATTTGGTACAGACGGACCGCCGGGACGAAACGGCAGAGAGCGTATAGGCAATTTTCACGGGGATATTGACTGGGAAATAAACAGCAGATTGAAACTTTCAGCAGGTACTACCTTTATTGGGGGATTGCGCGAATTTGTGAGTATTGTTGATGCTGAATCCAGTTCACCTAATTTATTAGGCAGGGAAGAAGCATTCGATCCTCTTCGCACCTCATTGAATTATGCAAAGCTTTATTACCGGGGAGATGATAATTCGCTTACAGAGCTGCAGACCAACTTTTCATACCGTAATGCTGATTATTTCAGTGAGATTACTACCAATGGAACCGCTGCCCCCCATCAGGACCACCAGGAAAAGGATTGGGAGTATGGATTTAACCTTTTGCACAGCCGGCCTTTATCATCTACAAACACTTTAAGGTTTGGTGTGCTGTATAACCACTGGGAAGCGCCTGAGGGGAAACGATATTATGCCGGCCGTGCATGCAATGTTCATACCTGGTCGGGGGTGATTGCCAGTGAGCAGAGAGCCGGGAGGTTTTTGTTCGATGCCGGTTTCAGACTTATAAGCGGATATATTGTTGAATTCGGAGGCTTCGGCATTGAGGGAAGCGCGGCGGGTTTAAGCAGTGTAGAACCCATTGAGAACGAGATTGCTCCACTTGAGTGGCAATCGGTTCTTGGTGCAACCTGGCTTTTATCAGGATCATCATCTTTGCATTATAATTTTGCCGGTGGTACGATAGCTCCGCGCCGGGGCAGTGCAACTGAACAGGGTGTAAGGCCTGAAAACGAAACCCGCTTTCAGCATGATCTTGGTTTCAGGCACATAACAAACAATCGCAATGAGATATCTGTAAGCACCTTTTATACACAGAGACGGGATGCTCTTGAATTAAGCGGAGAAACAGTTACCACCGGCGATGATTATCTGATAGAGCTTTATGAGAACCTGGATAAGCGTAGTTACGGAGTTGAATTGTCAACAAAATTCAATATTCCTGTCCTTTATAGTTTTCTTTTTGCCAATGCAACACTGATGAGGGGAGAGAACGAGACAGGGGGCAGAATGGAAAATGATGATAAGTTGCCTAACGTGATACTGAATACCGGGGTTTTATTTGAACATTCCGGTTTTGATGCCAATTTTTATGTAAACTATACCGGTCCCTACACAAACAACCGGTTTGTACCCGGTCCCTGGATAATAGAACACGGTGATTTCCCGCTGGGAGACTTTGTTTCTTTTGATATAACGGCCGGCTATACCTTTGACAGGAGGTTTTCAACCAGGGTTTTTGCCGAGGTAAAAAATGTTCTTGATCAAAAATATCAGACGGTTGCAGGTTACCCCGATCCCGGCAGATTACTCTTCACCGGCGCCAGGGTTTTTTTCTGATGAATTTTTTACTCAGGCAAGATGAATAATGCCCCCTGAATTGTCCCTGCCGGCTCCTGTAACAGCAGCAAGGCAGTTGGGTTCGTTTCTCAGCCTCAGCACACCCAGAAAGGCAAACACAACAGCTTCCTTAAAATCAATCAGCTCCTCTTCCGGAATGGTTACACTCACCGGGGAGACTTTTTCAGCAATAAGCTCCATCAAAAAGCTGTTCTTTGTACCCCCTCCGGTAGCCAGCAGTGATAGCAGGGGAGAAGAGCCTTGTTCAGACGGCTCGTCCGTTCCGGAACCTTCTGCACTTTTCTCCTGCAGTGTGGAGGAACGTCTGTTTTTGCCGGATTGATACTGACCGGTGTCGGTCACCGAGCCAATCCGCAGCGCAATATGTTCGCATACTGTCCTCATCTTATCCGCAATCGTGCCCTCAAACTTATCCACAACCGGCATGAAAACCTCATCCACCCATTCTTTGCCAAGGGAGCGCGGTCCGGTAAGTTGATAGAAATCAAGATTTTCAAGCTCCGTAAAAAGTCCGGGAATGATCTTTCCCGAAGCTGCAATCTTGCCATCCCTGTCGTAATCCATTCCCAGTTTACGGGCAAGCCGGTTCAGGACGATGTTTACAGGGCATATATCAAAAGCCACTCTTTTCCCGCTTTCGCGGAAAGAGATGTTTGCAAATCCACCAAGGTTCAGGCAATAGCCATACCGCCCGAAAAGCAGCTCATCACCGACCGGAACAAGAGGTGCACCCTGTCCCCCCAGCGCCACATCAAGACGCCTGAAATCAGAAACGGTGGTTATCCCGGTCACGGCAGCAATCTCGGCTCCATCGCCTATCTGCAGGGTAAGGCCTCTTTCCGGCCGGTGAAATATGGTATGGCCGTGGGAGGCGATAATATCGGGCTTAAAAAGGGTATCAGAGGCCTTTTTGTCTATCCCGGTATCCGGAGCAGTTCCGCTGTCGGAAGCATTATTATCATATTCAGCTTTGATCTCCTCCAGAAAATCTTTTGCAGCCTCCCCGGTAAACCTGCCGAAGTCCCGGTGCAGTTCCATCAATTTATAACCATCTGCAGTCTCGGCCCCGGCAAGTTTTT
>PXAP01000155.1 GCA_003567115.1 Bacteroidota bacterium | reverse complement strand
TCTTTGATTCAGTCGGAATAGGCTATTACCACATCGATCTTCACCCAGGCAGCAGGGGCATTAATTACATTGATTTCCCCTCCCTGCCTTTCCAGATACCCCTGGGGTCTCTTCTTCCGGTCAGGATGGAAAATCTTCTCCCGGCCAACAAGAATATTGGAACCACACATATTACAAATGGATGCTACAGGCTTCATCCCGTAGAATGGAATATCGGGGAATCGGTCGGGATGCTTGCTGCATGGTCCGAAAAAAGGAAGGTGCTGCCCCGGGCAGTTCGGGAAAGTCAAAAAATGCTGGAAGAGTTCCAGGATTTTATCCGTTCCCGGGGCATTGAAACACACTGGCGGTTTTAAATCCTTCTTTTATCAGGATAGTTGCTGATGATTAACACCGGTCGGATGGAACGGGTTCTGAAAAATTCCATATTCATTATGTAACCCCGGTTTTGTAATGGAAAAGGAAGAAAGAAATTCCTGTGATGATTTTTTAAGTTGGGCACTGCCCAAAATGAATATGCGCCGGAAAGGCTTCAAAAAGGTTCGCAAACAGGTCTGCAAGCGGATAAGACGGCGTATGAAGGAACTGGATCTTGAGAATTACCAGGAATACAGATATTACCTGCATGATAATCCTCAGGAATGGGGGGTTCTGGATCAAATGACCCGGATAACAATTTCGCGGTTTTTCAGGGATAAAAAAGCCTGGATGGAACTTGGCAATAATCTTTTACCTCCAATAACCGAAAAGGCAAATGCATACCGGCGAAATGTAAGATGCTGGTCTGCCGGTTGTGCTTCAGGAGAGGAGCCGTACAGTTTCACAATATTATGGAGAGAAAAAATTTTGCCGGCATTTCCTGATGCCTCTCTGGAGCTTCTGGCTACCGATGCCGATTCACACCTTTTGAAAAGGGCCCGGCAGGCCTGTTACGGTCCGGGTTCTTTAAAAGAGGTCCCCCGAAAATGGAAAGACAAGGCCTTTTACCGGGATGATTCAGTTTACTGTTTGAGAGATCCTTACTGCAAGATGGCAGATTTTTATCAGCAGGATATAAGAAAAGAGATGCCCGATGGTGAGTTTGATATTGTATTTTGTAAAAATCTTGTAGCAATGTATTTCAAAAAGGAGCTGGCAGTCAATATCTTCAAAAAGATAAGCGGCAAAATGAGAAAAGGAGCATACCTTTTTCTTGGCAGCCATGAAGAGTTCCCTCTTGATGAAGTAAAAAACATCACAGAATTTGACAGGGGAATAAACATATATCGCAAAGAATAGATTCAGGTTTATAGTATAAGATACAAGAAAACTGGCATGTTTATTGAACCTGATTCCTGATAATTGATTATGATCTATGGATTTATATATCGGATGCAGCGGATATAACTACCCGGAGTGGAAAAATATATTCTATCCCGGCGATCTTGCAAAGGATAAATGGCTGGAATATTACTCCCGGCATTTTAATACGGTAGAGATTAATAATACCTTTTATTCATTTCCCTCCGCAGAGCATTTGCAAAGGTGGATAAAGAAAACACCCGGTAATTTTAAATTTACCATTAAGGCCAATCGCTTTTTTACTCACCAGAAAAAACTCAAGATAGATGAACCATTTGTTCAAAGGCTTGATCAATTCAACGGAATATTAAATACCGCTTCAGAGAAAGTGGATTGCATCCTGTGGCAATTGCCCGGAAATCTGCATAAAAATCTCTCAAAAATAAGATCTTTTTGCAAAAGCCTTGACCGGAGTATGCACCATGTCGTTGAATTTCGCCACCAATCATGGTTTGATAAAAAAGTTTATGAGGTACTCAAAGAAGAAGATGTTACCTGCTGCATGCTTTCAGCTCCTGACGAATTACCGGAAAATATAATTTTAACCAGTAAAACTGCCTATCTGAGATTTCATGGTAAAAGCACATGGTATGATTATTTATATACTGATGCAGAACTTGAAGATTGGAAAAACCGGCTGGACAGCCTCACCGGAATTGAACGATTATTTATATACTTTAACAATGACCAGCACGGTAATGCAGTAAAAAATGCCAAAAAGCTGAAATCTCTGTTCAATATGTAGATATTTTTTCTCATCCGTTCATTAAAATCACACAGAAAATACACACTATACAGGATCAGTCCCGGCTCTCAGCAGGAAGCTGTAATTTTTACAAATACCCTAAATGCTGATTTACTGCATAATGCATAAATTTATACAAAATACCAGTTGGAGAAGAATATTTTGGAATAATTGTGGAGTTCGGTTTAACAATATCTGTTGTTAAACCAAAAATAAAATATTATGAGTCCGACTGCTGAAGAAATAACCAAACAGGACATTATTGACCAGTTAACCTGGGATCATAGTGTAAATGCCAATGAGATATATGTTAATGTTCAGGACGATGTTGTTCAGTTAAAAGGGAAAGTTCCCACCTATGCCTCAAAAATAGCTGCTGAAAAGGATGTTTACGAAGTGAGTGGTGTAACCTGGGTACAAAATCATCTGGAAGTAGAATCCCCGCCCGATATAACCAGGCCGACCGATCTTGAAATTACCGAAACCATTGAAAATAAGCTGGCATGGAACAGCCAGATCAATTCTGCCAGTATAAAGGTAAAAACCAAAGACGGTATTGTTACCTTATCCGGTGTTGTTGACTCATACTGGGAGAAAAATCTTGCTGAGGATACAGCACTCTTTACCAATGGCGTGATTGAAGTAATAGATGACCTGTCGGTCAGCCTGGTAAAAACTGTTGTTGATATAGATATTGAAAAGGATATTAAAAATGCCTACCGGCGCAACAGGTTACCCGGCCGGGAAGAAATCAGTGTAAGCGTACAAAACGGAATTGTCCGGTTAAGTGGGGTTGTCCCCGGTTTTTCTGTAAAAAAAGAGGCTTATAACATCGCTGCCTATACAGCCGGTGTTGTTGATGTAATAGATGATATTACGGTCGGTTAGCATCTGATTAAAACGGCATCTATATGAATGCTTACGGTAACCGGCATGATATTACGGTCGGTTGGCATCTGTAAGGTCTCCTGAGAAAACTTAATTTTAACTTCAGTCAATATCTGATCAGCATGTATAAAAAAACAAAATTTTGCAATATTTTTAAAGTTCCTTTTCGGGTGCAGGATTAACCCTTAATTTAAGGCCCCTTTATTCTGACATATGTAATTCAGAGAAACAATATCTTTTTTTAAATGATTTCAACTAACTTATATACGATGCCTCTAAACTATAAAACGCTAAGCAAATTACCATGAATCCCCATGTTACTGTGTAACACAAAATGCAATGAATAAAGCAAGGGGATCCATCCGTTTGAAACACCGAACATGAATTACCTGCAAAATATAAATAATTGATTATTAACTTGATTAACCTGTTTTATTCGGATGAATCCCCATGATACTGCGTCTCACAAAATACAATAAATAAAACAGGGGGATCCATCCATTTGAAATACTGAACATGAATTACCTGCTAAACATAATTAATTGAATATTAACTTGA
>PXAP01000188.1 GCA_003567115.1 Bacteroidota bacterium | reverse complement strand
TATGTTTACCTGGGTAACATTTCCACCGGTTCAGACGGCAGTAACACGATATGCCCCGGTTGCCATTCGCTGGTGGTTAAAAGAACGGGTTACAGTACCGAGTTGCGGGCACTGGATAGTGACGGTAATTGTGCCAGTTGCGGGAAACCCATTGCGATCCCCTCCTGAAAAACGATTAAAGGAGGGACGGGACTTTGAACCCCTGGTGTTTTCGGTTGTTCGGGTTTCGATCACCTCCTGAAAAGCGGTAAAAGGAGAGGACGGCACTTTGAACTTCAATCATTGCATCAGCTATTCTGTATAGATTTCGCGGTAAAAGGAGGGACGGGACTTTGAACCCCTGGTGTTTTCGGTTGTTCCCGGTTTCGATCACCTCCTGAAAAAAGGTAAAGGGAGAGGACGGTTCAGCCAGCGGGGACTGGCGGCAGCGAAGTTGTTGCATTAATTCCCTGCCGGCTGACAAAATATGAATCCCTTGTTTTGCCCCGTCAGGTTATGCCGGTCAACCATTGACAATTTGCGTGGTTTTTATTAACTTGCATTTATGCATCTTCTCCATGTAAAGATAAATCAGGCGCTTAAAAAGCCATTAATGATAATATGTTAAAGATATTTTTTGAACTTTGAACTTCACTTTCCCCTAAGGGATTTTTTCCATAAGTGAAAAACGTAGAATCATTATGTCTGAAGAGAAAACAAAAGTCAGGTCTCCCGGTGTTGCCGGCATGTTTTACCCGTCCGGCGGCGGCAGACTTGCCGGGCTTATTGAAAAGCTTTACCGTGAAGAAAAACCGCATATCAGCACCGGGCCGGTTCCGGGTACCATAACAGGAGGCATAGTGCCGCATGCCGGTATTGAATATTGCGGAAGGCAGGCCGTACATTTTTTTGAAACATTGAAGATTAACGGGTTTGTTCCCGATACGGCCGTTATACTTCATCCCAGCCATCGTGGTGCCGGTCCACCCCTCTCGGTTGATGACCATCACAGCTGGGAAGTTTCTAACGGCACTTTAAAGACCGACCTGGAATTTGCCGGGGAACTGAATTTGCCCTTTTCTGCAACTGCCCAGGCAGGGGAGCATTCTGCCGAGGTTATCGTCCCCTATATCATTCATTTTCTTCCCGGTCATGTAAAGCTGGTGAGTGTCAACATGGTTGATCAAAGCTACGGCGCAGCAAAAGAGGTAGCCGTAAAAATACATGCCGCCTCGCTGAAACTGAAGCGAAGGTTGCTGCTTATCGCCTCATCTGATTTTTCGCATTTTCTGCGCCGCCCGGAAGCAAGGGAGATGGATGACATTGTGCTGAACGAAATTATGTCACGCAACACTGAAGGGGTTTACCGGGTGGTAAGGGAGAATAATATTTCCGTTTGCGGATACGGTCCTGTAATGACGGTTATGGAATACTCCTCGATGCTTGATCCGGAATACGGAATAAAGATCCTGAGCAGAGGCGATTCCGGCGATGAAACAGATTCTTCGGATGTGGTAAGCTATATATCAGCATTGTTTTATACAGCCCCTTCAGTATAGGAAGCAATCCGTTATCAGGTCAATCCTTATTTCTGCGGGTTCTTTGCCATTTTTGCCCAGGCATCTCTGAGGGTAACGGTACGGTTGAAAACCATTTTATCCGGTTTTGATTCAGGGTCAACGCAAAAGTATCCGAGCCGCTCGAACTGAAATTTGTCCAGCGCTCCGGCACCGTCAATGCCCGATGAAATATATCCTTTGGTAACCTTAAGTGATTCGGGGTTGAGGCTGGACTTGAAATCCTGCCCTTTTTCAACATCGTCAGGGTCTTCTTTCAGGAAAAGGCGGTCGAAAAGCCTCACTTCCACCTCCCTGGCATGAGGCTCCGACACCCAGTGGATAGTACTTTTCACTTTCCTGTTGGCATCGGGCATGCCGCTTCTGGTAAGCGGGTCGTAGGTGCAATGCAGTTCGGTTATCTCGCCATGGTCATTTTTTACCGCCTTTTCACATTTGATAATATAGGCATACTTGAGCCTCACCTCCCTGCCCGGCGCCAGCCGGAAGAACTTTTTAGGGGGATCTTCCATGAAATCATCTTTCTCAATGAGTATTTCGCGTGTAAACGGAACTTTGCGCTTACCCGGATCAGGCATCTCCGGATTAATGACAGCATCAACCTCTTCGGTTTCACCTTCGGGGTAATTGGTGATAACCAGTTTCAGCGGATTAAGTACAGCCATCACCCTGGTAGCTTTTTTATTCAGATCCTCCCTTACGCTGTGTTCCAGCAGTGCCAGATCTATCACATTCTCCCGTTTGGCAACCCCTATCCGGTCGGAAAAATACCGGATTGATTCGGGAGTGTAGCCCCTGCGGCGCAGTCCGCTTATCGTCGGCATCCGCGGGTCGTTCCAGCCTGACACGTATCCCTCTTTGACAAGCTGCAGCAGCTTTCTTTTGCTCATTATGGTATAGCTCAGGTTCAGCCGGGCAAACTCGATCTGCCTGCTTGGAAAGATCTCCAGCTCACGGATGAACCAGTCGTACAGCGGGCGGTGTACTTCAAACTCAAGTGTACAGATGGAGTGGGTTATCCTCTCTATGGAGTCCGACTGCCCGTGCGCCCAGTCGTAGGTGGGGTATATACACCACCTGTCCCCCGTGCGATGGTGCGAAGCATGGATAATCCTGTAAAGAACGGGATCGCGCATATGCATGTTGGGTGATGACATATCTATTTTTGCCCTGAGCACTTTTTCACCCTCTCTGAACTCCCCTTTCCTCATTCTTCTCAGCAGATCCAGGTTCTCTTCGGTGCCGCGGTTCCGGTAGGGACTTTCGGTTCCCGGACGGGTTGGCGTTCCCCTCCGGGCATTGATCTCTTCGGCGGTTAGCTCACAAACATAAGCCTTTCCCTTTATGATAAGCTTTTCTGCCCACTCATAGAGCTGCTCAAAATAATCCGATGCATAGTAGAGCCTGTCTCCCCAGTCAAATCCCAGCCAGCGGACATCCTCCATGATGGAGTCGACATATTCGACCTCCTCGGTGAGTGGATTGGTGTCGTCAAAGCGAAGGTTGTAAAGTCCGTTGTACTTGACAGCCAGTCCGAAATTAAGGCATATCGACTTGGCATGCCCTATATGCAGGTAACCGTTGGGTTCGGGCGGGAACCGGGTGTGCACCCTTCCATCGTTCTTGCCTGATTTGATATCTTCGGTAATAATCTGCTCTATAAAATTAAGAGATCGCTCCTCTTCTGTTTTTTCCCTTTCGGGGGAACCGTACTGTGTCATTCGTTTGTTTTGTTTTTTTATTCCATCGATTAGGTATAACTCCCGTAATTTTTTAAAATTGTCGACTACGGAGGTTTACGGGCATTTGACCGCTACTGTGCTGTTGATTGCTGCAACTGAGTACAAAAGTAAAAGTAAATGGACAATTGTTGCAGAATCGCAGCTTATTTTTTCTTCTAATCTTAACGGGATAGTTAAATTTGGGACTAAAATCCGGAATATGGAAAAAATACAGATAGAGAATATGGAATTTTATGCCTGCCCCGGCTGCTGCCGGGAGTAAAGGTGGCGGTAACGGGTCC
>PXAP01000261.1 GCA_003567115.1 Bacteroidota bacterium | reverse complement strand
TGCTCCGGCTGTAAAAATCATTGCCACAATACTGCAATGAGATGAAAACTACATTTTGCCGGAAATATGTTCAGGCAAATCAGTAATAGTAAAACCAGTTTCCCTGATCAAATGACGATTAATCATATGATTTATAATCGGGATATTCCTTCCTGAATGATATCCAGTAATCCTTTATTGTCTTTTTAATCTCCTTATGTAATAAGAGCAATCCTATCAGATTGGGTATAGTCATAAAAGCAATGGTAATATAGGACAAAGTCCATATTATTGTAGTATCTGTAAAAGATGCAATGAAAAACAAAAATACATAAGCAATCCTGTAATAAATCACATAGGATGATCCGGCAAGATATGTAACCGCCCTGTCACCATAATATGACCAGGAAATGGCTGTGGAAAAGGCAAATAGCAATAAACCTATGGATACAATATACTGACCAAAATCTCCGAGAAAACTCCTGGTATAGGCCTCAGCTGTCAATGGTGCACTGTGAATCAGTGAAATACCTTCGAAATTAACGGGGGGACTGCTTTCATGCACATATCCCCGAACAACTCTGATTTCTCCTGTGAAAGGTTCATCATCAAGGGTTACAAGCACATCCTCCGCAACAGATCGTGCATGCAGTATGGTTATCTCATTGTTGAGCTTTTGGGCTATTTTACCTTCGATCACTTTCAGGTTACCTGTATACAACGGTACTATCGAACGGCTGTCATAAAACTTAAACAACTGTTCCACATCTTCCGGATCGGAATCATCATAATATTCTGCCAGAATAAGCTGGTCGGCACGCTGAAAATCATTGTGTACCTTATCATGCCATACACCTGACGATAAAAGAACCAGTCCGGTTAAAGTACAAATACAAATGGTATCGATAAATGGCTCCAGAAGAGCAACTATACCTTCGGATACAGGTTCGTGGGCACGTGCTGCTGAGTGAGCTATGGGCGCCGATCCCTGACCTGCTTCATTGGAAAACAGACCGCGGTTTACTCCCCTGTTAAAGGCATAGGCAATTGATGCCCCAAGAAATCCACCGGTTGCAGCTGTACCTGTAAATACATCAGAAAAAATTGATACAATAGAGGGAATAATATTGGTATAATTGTAAATAAGCACTGCAAGAGCTCCAAAAACATATATCAATGCCATGGTTGGCACCAACCGGGAAGTTACCTGGGCTATACGTTTTATCCCGCCCAAAATTACAAAGGCCAGAAATACAGCCAGCACGGCGCCAACAAGCATTTGTGAAACACCAAAAGTGGCATACATTGCATTGGAGATACTGTTTATCTGGGGCATATTACCAGTACCAATGGAAGATAAGATGGTAGCACCGGCAAAAAAGGCTCCCAGCCATTTACCCGTGTTCAGTATTTTTTTATTGGGTAAAGTTATATTCAAGCGTTTCTTCATATAATACATAGGGCCACCTGCAATCCTGCCTTCACTGTCCTTTTCGCGGTACTTATGGGAAATGGCAACCTCTACAAATTTGAGCGTCATGCCGAACATTCCGGTTATCAACATCCAGAAAAGTGCCGCGGGACCACCCAGATGAATTGCAAGGGCAACCCCGGCAATATTTCCGGTTCCCACAGTGCCTGACAAGGCAGTTGAAAGTGCCTGGAAACGAGAAGTATCTCCGACATCTGTAACCCTATCAAATTTACCTGTTACAACTCTAAGGGAGTGACGGAAATAACGAATCTGAGGAAATTTTAAATAGATGGTAAAAAACAGACCAGTGAACAATAGCAGGTATACAAACCAGGGGCCGCCTCCGATATAACTGTCAATCAGCAGAAAAATCTCATTTAGTTTTTGCATAAATCTTTATAATATATGTGCTGCTAAAATAATATTTTTTATTCAACAGAGTAATCCTGTTAAAAAAACACAAAAAATAATCTGGCAATTAAACTTAATTATTTAACACAGGTCTAATCTTCAAAATCCTTAAAATTACAGCAGGAGATTATAAAAAAATATCTAAGCATATTAGAACTACAATAAATATATTACTAACTGATAAAACTTATAATAATGAAACGAGAATTTTTGAAAACCACGAACAAGAATGATAATATGGTTCATTCCGGTTCCACACGGCCATGGATGCGTAAAATTAAGAAAACCTTAATCATTAATTCCGCACTTATCCTGTTATTAGCCGGTACATTCTCTGCATCTGCAAAAGTAAATGAATCAGATAAGAGACCATTTGAAAAAAGGGGCAGCTCAGAAAGATCATATTTATTAAATAATGCAAAAGAACAGCCCGTGAATAAAGAAAGGCGCATGAAAAATACTGAATATTTTTTAAACCTGCTGCTCAGGGATATATATGAGGATGAAATTAAAATTGAAGAATGGATGTACGACCCTGGATATTTCAACTATGTTCAGGATAATTCATCTTCATCCCAATGATCCTGGCAGTTTTCCTGCAAAGCTACGGAAAAATTTCTTACCTTCGGCCGACAGGTTTGTTATTCAAGAAGATCTTCGTCCCTGATAATCATAAGGATGGCGGAATGTGGTACAATAACATATTTCTCTTTGTTAAATTCAATCAGATATGAATTCTCCTGCAGGAACACCGCCAAATCACCCGTTCGTACCTGCAGGGGAAAATAGTTCTGCTTTTCATCATTTTTTTTCCACAGATCCTCTGCCTCGGGAAGAGCAGGTATAGGATAACCGGGACCGGATTTAACAACGTAACCACAACTAACTTTTTGTTTATCTTCAAAGCCAGGAGGCAGGTACAGGCCGGATTTTGTTTTCTGCTGGGGACTTTTGGGTTTAAGGAGAACCCGGTCGCCAATAATTATAAATTTATCAATATCCTGATTGTCCAAAAATAAAGACATTGGCTCAAAATTATCTGGTTAAAAGTATCTTTATACTAAAAAGGCCAAAGTTAAAAAAACTTTACTATCTGCCATGCACGGCAAACATTTAAAAGAGGCTGCCCTTTTGAGACAGCCTCTTTTAAACTTTATTGATATCAAATTAAGCTTACTGTTTTATTACCCTGCCTCCATTCACCCGGGTATAACAGAGTCATAAATGTTGTTAATACCACACTCAGCCTTCTGCTTCGTCAGGCTTGATATCTGTGTACAAAAACCTTTTCTCAAAAGACCAATCTTCATTAGCCCGGTTCCAGCGATATTTTGTCTCCTCTGAAACTTCACCTGTATTATCATCGTAATCAAAAACATTTCTAATGTTATTGATCCATCTGCGGGTGGTATTATCCCATCTTTGCTCTATATCCTGAGTTTTTTGATCCCTCCGGTATGATACAAGATACCTTACCCCGGGTATCCAGCGATTATGACTTTCACTCCATGTAGCTCTGGTTTCCTGTGTAATCTTTCCTCTGAAATTATAGGCAAGATCGTATCGACCAAAGGTTTGCCAGTGCTTCTGGGAATCCCTCCAGACTTCCAGCATTACCTCACGGGGCTTCCCGAAACCACTTCCGTACTCAAATGAATATCTCATGTAATTTTGCCACATATTTTCCATACCTGCATAAGTCCGAATTACAATTTCACTTTTTTCATAGT
>PXAP01000228.1 GCA_003567115.1 Bacteroidota bacterium | reverse complement strand
TGAAATAAATCAAATTGCAAAAGGCCTCGAACCAATTAATACACACGATAATGCAGCCATAAAAAAACTATGCCACGTTCTGTTGCTTTGGGCCCTGGACGGAAAAAAACATGGCGAGGGGTTGGGTTTTCCTTTTGACCGCCCGCATGCAGAGTTTTACAGGCGCCTGCATCTGTTGTGGAAAAAACTTAACAATCTTCAGAGGAAATGCACTAAAAATAAGCCTCTGTTTAAATGTGTTACAAGGATCATAGGTGACCTCTGGCCATTGGTTAATGATATGCAATGCAGGACTGCATTCAAGGGGCTTTCCAAAAAACAAACCGTATTTGACAATCTGCGACAGGCGCTCTCCATTGCACAGCCCAATACCACCAAAGGGCTCAATGATACGGGTGAAGATATTGATATGAGCACAATCGAAAAAAGAGTAACGAAATTTAAAGACAACCTGGTTAAAACAAGGGGATATCATAAAAGCACTGCATATCAGAAATTAGTCGGGCAGATTGACAAATACCGGGAAAAGTTGTTCTGTGATCCGGTAAAAATATCCACTCCCGGGGGTGATTCTTTTATTCAGCCGCAGAGAACAAATAACATTATAGAGCAATTCTTCAGAGGCATGCGGCGATCATACCGCAGAGCAACGGGCAACAACTCAATGCGCAAAAAACTGCAATCCATCATAGCAGACACCCCCCTGGTAAAAAACCTGGATAACCCCGAATATATGGATGTTATTTTGGACGGCAAAGAGTCCCTGGAAGATGCATTTGCAGAGATAAGCCAGCAGGAAGTCATGAGAAAAATGCAGGATGCCAAAAAGGATGAAACCAAAATACCACGTAAGGTTTTATTGTTGATCAGGCAAAAAGATACAATGCAAAAGTTGCTATATTTGATAGCGAGTTAACAAATCCAAAGGGATTTTGGAAAAATAGCAAATGAACATGAAATTTTTTCATCTTAAATTACACACAGACAAGATGAAAAAAATTCATGTGAAAACGAAGTGGTTCCTCCTGTAAGTCAAAATTTTGTAACTTCTTGAAACAAAATTTTGGCTTCTTTTTTACAGGAGAAATTAACCATCTTATAGCTATCTCTGTTGGTTACCATTAAAAAAGGGGTACGGCGGACACAGCTTTACTTTCACTCAAAAACCCGCGTTCTTAGTTAAAGCAATCTCCGAGGGTGGATAGTCTGATTTTAGCGAATTTTTTACTGACATGCTGCATCCTGGTTCGATTATATAGAATAATTCCAACCTTTTCATTTCTGCTTTCGTCTTAAAGACAGCAAATTTCATCAGCTTTTGGCAGACAAATAGCATGAAAGTCATATCCGGTAATTAATGAACAATAACTAAACTTTATACAGATGAATCCAAAGAGAATTAGAAGCGGAGTATTGTCCTTAGCTCTGATCGGTATTATTTTATCTTATACTGGTTGCAAGAAAGACGATGATTCCTTACCACTGTCAGAAATTCCGACGATTGCAGGTGTAACACCTGATGAGGGAACAGTTGGCACCGAACTCACAATAAAAGGTGCCAATTTTAAGGCTGATGCATCAGTCTTTATTGGTGACAAGGCTTCTGTCGAGACTGAAGTATCTTCAGGTAATCTGATTTATGCTAAAGTCCCTTCAGGTATTACCCCCGATATTTTATTGTCTGTAAAAGTCATAAACCCGGGTGGTGGCGAAGCAGTGAAAAGCAATGCTTTTAAAGCTATAGATCCTGTGCTTTCATTTGTAAACAGCGCTACAAAACCCTCAGGTAATGCTGGCAGCACGGTAATAATTGAAGGAAGAGCCTTTGGTGATTCCCAGGGTGAGGGAGAAGTATTGTTTTCAGATGGAAATGGAGGGACAATAGCTGCAACCGTGACCAGTGATGAAGACTGGACTGATGAATTTATAGTTACAACGGTACCCAATGCTGCCGAGGATGGCCCGGTTGTGGTCAGGACCGAAATCGGCACCAGCGATGAATTGCCGTTCAGGGTAACAGATGCGGCAACTTTTAGTCCTTCTGCTATTAACTGGACGGTTACAACTCCGCTTCCCAAAGCAGTCAGCGGACATAAGGCTCTTTTCTTACCGGTTGATGATGCTGCAGGTATTACAAACCAATATGTTTTTGTTTCAGGAGGCAGGAAAGATGATGGTGATGCATCAGATCAGGTAGTTACAGGACAGATTAATATGGACGGAACTATCAGTTCATGGGAAAGTACAACCAGCCTGCCCGAACCACTCTCGTTTCATACAGCAGTGGCAGCAACACCATTTAATTCCAAAGTGGATGGTTCCGGTTATGTATTTGTGCTTGGAGGCACAAATAACGATGGGGAAGCGGTTTCAACCGTTTCTGTCGCCGCACTCAATAATGACGGCACCCTTCAAAGCTGGAGCAGCGGAAGGTCATTGCCCCGGGCAGTCCATTCAGCAGGAGCAGTTATATTCAGAAGCACCATCTATGTAGCCGGAGGAGCAGGAGATGATAACGCACCCGTGCCGTCAGTTTATAAAGCTGAAATATATGAGGACGGACAGCTGGGTGAATGGGAATCAATGCCGGAGCTTCCGGTTGCTGTTGCTTATCACGGACTGGTATCATTTGGCGGATATCTCTATTCGGTTGGCGGCGAAACCGGTGATGCAGATCCTGATGCCGGCAGCCAAGTTGCACCAACACAGAAAATATTTTACTCCAGGATAAATCTCAGGACGGGAGAAATTAATGACTGGACTGAAAATCCCAATTCCATCGGAAAAGAAAGAAGCAAACACACTACATTGGTTTTGGGAGGTAATATGTTCATTTCTTCGGGATTGTACTCCGGTTTAAATCCCAATGTGCCCGGCTCGAGTGAAAACTATTATGCCAATATCAATTCAGACGGAACTGTTGACGGCTTTAACGGTGCTACCGGTTCCAACACTTTGTTCAGTGCGGGGGGCAGCAACCTCTTTAATCAAAGCGGCATCAGCTATATAGATGCCGATGGTGTTGCACATGTCATGATACTGGGCGGCGCCAGAATAGGTTCACCGGATACCAAACTTGACAATGTTTTGTTTTATTGATTGATTAATCAATCATTGACAGGAACAGGTTTGGCAATAAGATTACTTTGAAAAATCTGTAACATTCAGAGGTTATTTTATAAGGAGGCAGGCCATCAGGTCTGCCTCCTTTTTTGACGGCAGCAATATTAAGAACCTTCCATTAAGAAGTTTACTTTCAAAAAACAGATCCGGAAGCAATACAGGTAACAAATATTTATGAATAGGTTAGTGAACTATTGCATTATTTACATTAATTCCGTAACTTTGCATAACGGTCAGGATATAAGCTTATTATGCGCCATAAATATATACTGCATTATAAACCCTAACCTGGCATAGCCAGAACCAAAGAGGTTTGAATAATATTTTGCCAAAAAAAGCAAGAATTTAAATTTTAAGCTACTACTAAATTATATACTGCTTTATAAACCTTTATTTAAAATCCCGAAATATGAAATCAGTAAGTAAGCATTTTTGGATTTACTCTTTAGCAGCCATTTGTGTGGCGTTGGT
>PXAP01000362.1 GCA_003567115.1 Bacteroidota bacterium | reverse complement strand
CCCGGTGAATACCATTTTCATTTCAGGGTTATTGATATGGAGGGATACAGTGCTGAAATTGAAGATGATCTTGAAATTATGGAGCCTGAAGTGACAGAAGCCCGGGGATTCTCAGACAGGTATAATATAAAAATTGAACTCTGAAATAGTTTTAATACCAACAAACCATTATCCTGCTGCAGTTAAATCCTGCGTCAGGATAATAAAGATAATCAGTATGGACAGACTAAAACTAATAATTTCTTTAATAGCGTTTTCGGCAGTTCTTTTATCCTGCTCAAAAGAGGAGAGGGATGATGAATTGCCTGAGATCATCATGTCGGAGGCCGGCCATTTTCCCCAAAACTGTGACACACTATACATTGGAGAAAGTTTTACATTCAGGGCAAGGTTTACCGATAATGTTGAACTTGGCTCCTACAGTATTGACATACATCACAACTTCGATCATCATTCACACAGTACTGAAATGGCTGATTGTCCGATGGATCCGAAAAAAACACCTGTTAACCCTTTCCTTTTCATCGAACAGTATGATATTCCTGAGAGAAAAAGAGAATATGATGCCATGCAGGTTATCTCAATACCGGCTGATGTTGATTACGGCGACTACCACCTGATGGTCCGGCTGACTGACAAAACGGGCTGGCAGGCTATCAGGGGGATAAGCATTAAGATCATGGAAAACCCATTTTAATTTAACCACATAGATCCATCAAGCTGATCAGGGAAAAGACAGGCTATAGTGCTAATATTCACGGGAATATAAAATGAATTTTTTCCGCTTATAAATGGCCGAACCAGAACTATTTTAATGACATTTATTTTAGACAGATTAAAGCTAAAATTTTATATAGCGGTATATCAACGATTAAACATCATAATCATAAGAATCACAAATTATTACTTTTTTATAAAATTAGAAAATGTTAAAGATACAATAATCACCCTATCGAGCTGCTAATAAATAAACAGTTTTGAATTTCTGAATCTGCTGATAAGTTGTCTTTAGATCGGTAAAAGGTTTAATATTTTTGGCAAATTATCCGATCTAAACATAACTTTACTTTGTAATGATTGTCCTTTCGTTGATTATTAAGAGGCCGTGATGTCGTTTCGCCTGTCCCATCTATGGTGTATTTGCATATTTCAGGGCATTACAGAATGTTACGGAACGATTGATGCAGCGGTAAAGCGCATAAATTTCGTTGTTTAACAGAACAGTATTCCCGGCAGCTTAAGCCGGGCTGTCAGATTGTATCCTTCGTGGTTTTTAAAAGTAATTTTTGATGTCTTCATGTGTGTAAAGAATTAGGGTTCCATGGGACTTGAAGCTCTAAATATCATAAATATTTTCTTGGGTATTATGCGAATGTTATGATAATACCAACGCAATACCGGACAGCATAAAAACGGGATCAGCAATACGCGGCACTTAAATAAAGGACAACACTATGAAGGACAGATTATTACCGGATAATCCAATATTAGGCAGCCGGACTCTTGGGGTTGCACCGATAAACGCATTCCGGCAGGCACGGTTGGGCTGGATTTGATTAAAATAACCAATAATAAAAACTGACAAAAGATGGATCAGGAACAGATTCTTAAAAGTACTTTTGAAAAGATAGACAAACAGCGACAACAACAAACCGGTGGTAAAATTCATGATGCCAACCTGGTGGCTATGTTCTCTGCCCTCAACCGGTCAGGGATAAACGAACACTGAAATCTACCCTGGCTGAGCCGGAAAGGCCTTCAGGACTGCCGGTTAATGCACAATGGCTAAGCGGTGAGGGCTCCGGGTCATGGTTCTGCATTGAAAGGTCCGGCAGCGGTTTTCTTGTCCGTCGTTTTTCCCCGAAAGGGGACCTGGAATGAGAAAATATCTTTTCGGTTGCAAATAACGGATCATTTGATATTGGAAGGCAATACAGCTTCGAGCGCATCAGCCATTGCAGGAAAGTACGCCTGAACCAGGAAGGCAGATATTTTGACCTGGTGGTTTATCCCTGTGACAACAAACAGGAATCACATCCGGGGATACCTTCAGGAGAGGTGTTGGCGGACTATTAATGAACTAACCCGGGGCGGAACCCCGAAGTAACATATGGTATTTGTTGTTCCCGGTCCGGAAGGCCGGGGTATTTAACCACTTAGGCTGGTCACAGACTGACAGCAATGATCTGAGCTTTTCTATAATTCAATTGTTAAGCTTTTGCCTGCATATACGTCCTTAGGAAGATCAATCAGGATCATTGTATTGTTTTCTTCCCTGTTTGGGAAAGCGTTGAAGTTATCGCCACCGGAATTGTATATTCCCGGAATGGTTATGGTCATTCTTGTAAGCATTCTTGAAGGGTCGGAAACTGTTACCTCAGCTATCCTGTTTCCGCTCATTTTGAGCATTGCCATTCCCTGGCTGTCCATTCTGACGGAGGCTCCGCTGGCTATCTCTACTTCACCGGCCTTATAAAATGCGATCTGACAGATTCCAAGTCCGTTGTGTTTTACAGCCTGTATTTCAGGTGTGTTTGAGAGTATTTCGATGTTACGGTTATTGGCACTTGTTGCCGCAAGCTCCTCAGTGGTTACTCCGGGTACTACTATATACTGATATGAGGCATTTCTGGGACGGTTGCCGTGGTTTATCCCGAGGAGGAAAACATCCTGAGTTACCAGTTCATCCGGGGCGGTCAATGCAGCAGAAATATCAGACCAGCGTCCCTGTTCAGCCCTGTTGGATAAATTGACAGTTGCCGGTTCAGGTAAAATATACCCGACTCTGTCATGGTGTACCCATTTTACATTTTTCAGGTCACTTTTGCCCCTGGGCAGAACTTCTGTTTGGCCATCCTGGTTTACTGTAACATCTCCCCTGAGGTGTGCCTGGTTAATAGTGGTGTATGCCGGCAGGTTTGGATCTGATTTTATATCTGCTCCAAGGCAAACATATTCGTTGTCAAAAAAGAACCAGGATTTTTTAGCTTCCAGCATATCATGAGGGCTCTTGAAGTCGTATGCCACAGCACCATAGAGTCCGTCTTCCACTGCGCCGACGAAATCAGTCAATCCATCCTTTTGAACAGCCATATTTCCGCCATACTGTGTGTCTACATGGTTTTGAGGTTTTTGCATCACAGTTGTTCCGGAGACTTTCTGCCAGTCATATACAGGCCAGATACCATCATATTCATGACCATCCAAACTGAGATAATTTGCCCCGTCAGATCTGTGGTGAATTACTATACCCGGTCCGTTATAGGGTTCTTCATTATTTCTGTTTCTTGTAGAATGCATTCTTACACTTGTGAAAAAATGAGGCCTCTGGAATGCATAGTACTCTGTTTGCCAAAAAAATCTGGCAAAAGACCTGATATATGCCTCTTCGCCCCTTCTCAGTTTCATAATATCCTCAAGCTCCTGGTTGCGGTGATCAGTGCTTTGAAGCAGCCGTTCGATTTCCCGTGTTCCCATAGGGGTGCTGATCCTCTGATGAGTAATACCTCTGTCATAGGCCGCGATATCAATATATATGCCATATACCATATGCTTGTATATACCGTCAAGGTAATAATCAACAAGCTTATTTATTCTG
>PXAP01000327.1 GCA_003567115.1 Bacteroidota bacterium | reverse complement strand
GGATTAAGATATAATCTCGGATTAATACGTGTGGCTGACGAGGATATGGCGCTTGATCCGATCCTGGGAGATGCCGGTAACAGGGTTATGCAGATCTATATTGGTTTGAGATTCTAAACCTCAAATCAGCATTGCTAATCATTCAAAACACCTGCCATGCTAGGTTGGATGGTAATTTTCCTTAATAATAGTACTTGTAGCTGCTGTTTTTGGATTTAACATCTCCCGGTATTTATATACATTTTTTGATGGAGATTTGAAACTGATTGGAGTTTTACCGTGCCGGTATTTATTGAAAAACTGAATAATTATTGTTATATTAGTAGTGGTGTTTTATCGTCAAAAGTGATTTAATATTATTACTAATCAAAAAACGGAGGTTTTATGAGTTGCTGTCACAATGAACGAGGCATTGCTCATTCCACATCTCACTGCTGTTGCTGCACTTCCGGATTCCACAGAAACTTTTTAACAAAGGAAGAGGAAAAAGAGATGCTGGAAGACTATCTTGAACAGCTTAAGAAGGAGCAGCAGGGGGTGCAGGAGCGCCTCAGTCAATTGTAATTTTTATCTGCCATTCAAAGGAGGGAGTCGGACTCCATCTTTTCCTCTATCAATAAACACCGGAGGAAATCATATGTGCCCATCAAGTCGAAAAGAATGCCACGGCAGGGTTTTTTGCAGCTTTTAGGAATACAGTCCGGGGCTTGAAGGGTTTATCATAACGATGGGTGCCTCAGGTACGAAATTTGCAGGAATAATTAATTGACTATTAACTTGATTAACCTGTTATGTCCGGATGAAAACATTTGAAATAAACAGATACATATTGGTTGCTATAGTATTATTTCTGACAACCACCACCTTAATATCTGCCTCACCGGCATCTTCAGACATAGATAATAAAAAGGCTGAAAGTTCCATCCGGCCTGTTTACCTTGTTGAGGTTGAAGGTGTTATAACCACCGGCCAGAAAAATTTTATCAGGCGCCAGTTTGAAAATGCCATAGATACGGAATCGCAATTGTTGATAATCAGAATAAACACTCCCGGCGGTTTAGTTGATGCAACTATGAAAATTAACGAACTGATTTTGAATGCTCCGATGCCTGTGGCGGTCCTGGTTGCTCCTTCAGGAGCGATTGCCGGGTCGGCGGGCACTTTTATATTAATGGCTTCCGACATTGCAGCTATGGCCCCCGGCACAACCATAGGTGCTGCCCAGCCTGTTGCTATTTCACCGGAGGGCACCGGGGAAGCAGGCGATAAAACCGTAACATTTTATGCCTCATATATGCGCAATACAGCCGAAGAACAGGGGAGGCCGGGAGATATTGCTGAAAGATTTGTTACTGAAAACCTGTCCCTTGGCTCCGGGGAATCACTGGAAAAAGGCATGATTGAATACCTGGCCGGCAATGTACATGAACTAATAAATGAAATTGACGGCAAAGAAATCGTAAAGCTGGGCGAAATCTACAAATTGAATACTGCTGACGCACCCATTATGCAGGATGAAATGACTGTCGCGGAAAAGCTTCAAAACTGGCTCAGTGATCCACAGATAGCTTTCTTGGTTCTAATGGCCGGCTTTCTTGGCATTTATTTGGGTTTAAGTGCTCCGGGGACTATAGTTCCCGAAGTAGGGGGATTGATTCTCTTAATTATGGGAATATACGGAATCGGTCTGTTTGATGTAAATACTACCGGCATTATTCTATTGCTGGTGGGTCTTGGATTAATCATGGCAGAAATTTTTACCTCAGGATTTGGAGTACTTGGAACAGGGGGAGTTATATCACTTGCCATAGGTGCGATAATGCTGCCTGTAGAACCATTGATGGCAACCGACTGGTATCCTACTTTTATTGTAACCGTAGGAGGAGTAGTATTGGGATTTGTTATTATTATGGTGGTAGTTGTCCAACGGATTATACAAAGCCGCCGTCGCTGGACCGGCGGCAGTGAACATTTTAAACCACCGGAAAAAGGAGTGACTGTCAACGAGCTAAATCCCGAAGGTCGAATCAAAGCCAGGGGTGAGTACTGGCGTGCCCGCAGTATAGATGATTCAACAATACCGGCCGGAACGGAAGTAAAAGTAGTAAAAGCAGAAACGCTGCTGTTATGGGTACAAATCCTAAAGAATGAAAAAAACAGCAATGCTGCTACTGAATAAACCAGACTTTGAATCCGGGCATGGAGATATGCCGGTTTCAATCCAATCGGAGCAGTATGAAACCGCCTCATTGCAAATCCTTTCTTAATAACATTAAAGCTGCCACAGCTACTGCACAACATTTAAGCTACTATAAATATTGCATTTATGTTTCTCTTCTTTAAGTCTTTACATGGAAAATAACAGTGCCATGTTTGTATTCGGTCATCAGATACTTTTGAGCGATAAGACCAAAGTAGAAATTCAGTAAGCTCGTTGACGTTTTTTCACTAAAATTGTATATCTTAGTACATAGATACGTATAATTTATAATGAACCACAAAACTTATAAAAGGAGGTGTGTCTTATGTTAGATATATTATTTGAAGGCAATTTATGGATACCGGCGTTAATTGTCATATTTGTTTTCATAGCAATGGCAATTAAAATTGTACGGGAATACGAAAGATTGGTAGTATTTCGTTTAGGACGGCTGATAGGTGTTAAAGGTCCCGGGTTTATCCTTATAATCCCTGTTGTGGACAGGGTTATGCGGATTCCTCTGCGTATAGTCACCCTGGATGTTCCTTCCCAGGAGGTGATCACGAAAGACAACGTAACCACCAATGTAAACGCAGTGGTCTATTACCGGGTAGTCGATCCCAACCGTGCTGTTGTTAATGTTGAAGAATATGCAATGGCAACCGCACAGCTGTCTCAGACCACCTTGCGTAGCGTAGCAGGGCAGGCAGAGCTGGACGAGCTTTTATCAGAAAGAGAAAAGCTGAATGTGAAAATCCAGAGCATCCTGGATGAAGCAACCGATCCATGGGGTATTAAAGTAACAACGGTTGAAATTAAAGATGTAGTTATACCCGAATCTCTGCAAAGAGCTATATCCAGGCAAGCTACTGCTGAAAGGGAACGCCGGGCAGTCATTGTGCAGGCCGAAGGCGAAAAACAGGCTGCCGACAAAATCCGGGAAGCTGCAAAAATTCTAAACACTGAAAAAGGAGCCTTTTATGTCCGGCTGTTGAGAACACTTCCGGAAATAGCCAGCCAGCAAGGTTCGCTTATCGCTTTTCCTCTGCCTGTAGAGCTGAAATATTTGTTCCCTGCAACAAACGAAGAAGGTGATAAAGTTGAAGGCAGCAACAAAGAAGGCAAAGAAAAATAATAGAACCCCTTCTGTGTAACCCCCGGGATACTACCTTGCAAGAGGGCATCGTGCCACGAAGAACTCATAGGCATAGAAGTCGGAATACCGCCGGTGCATCTCGGGCTCCCCTGCAAGTTGGTCTAGTATTTCTAAGGCTTCAGCATCATCGGCATATTTGCCACGCAACTCCGCAATACGAGTCTCCATGGGAATGTAGAAATCGTCCCACCAGGCTTCATCAGGAAGGGTGAAGTGCCCTGCGAGCTCGAAACCACAATCCTGTATCGCTG
>PXAP01000313.1 GCA_003567115.1 Bacteroidota bacterium | reverse complement strand
TATGTTGGATGAAAATACATAATGCAAAGTCTGATCTAATTCATCTTATGAGCAATCAGAGTTTGAAGAACAAGACATTGATTTCTCAAAACCATTGGTTTGCTTTGGTTCCTTTCAGGACCCCAGATAAAATAAAAACCTACATTTACAATGCAAATTGATCCCAAATCAGATTGTACACTTTACTCCGGATACATTGTACACTTTGCCCGGAATACTCACCCGCCAAAGTTAAATTGAAGTTCACCCATAATAAGTAGTACCTTTAGATAGTATTTTCGGTATATGTCACAAACCAAAATCATCCTCCTTTAAATGCGGCAATTAAAAATCACCAAGCAGGTTACCAACAGGGAAACCCCATCACTGGACAAATACCTTCATGATATAGGAAAGATTGATCTCATTACCGCAGAAGAAGAAGTTGATCTTGCGAAAAGGATTCACAATGGGGATATGAAAGCACGGGACCGGCTGGTAAATGCAAATCTCAGGTTTGTTGTATCAGTTTCAAAGCAATATCAGAACCAAGGATTAAGTCTTCCTGATATGATCAATGAAGGTAACCTGGGGCTAATTAAAGCTGCACAACGATTTGACGAAACAAGGGGCTTTAAGTTTATATCCTACGCTGTTTGGTGGATCAGACAATCCATTATGCAAGCAATTTCTGAACATACAAGGATCGTGCGTCTGCCCCTGAACAGGATAGGTTGTATTAAAAAGATTAACCGTATTTTTTCAGAATTGGAGCAGAAATTAGAACGCGAACCGTCTGTATTGGAGATAGCACAGGCATTGGATCTGGAACCCAAAGATGTTAAGGAAGCACTAAAAATTTCCGGCCGCCATGTATCTATGGATGCACCCATCAATCCCGATTATGAAGGAAACATGTACAATATAATACTCTCAGATGATATACCTGCACCCGACCGGGAATTATTGAATGAATCCCTGCTGAAAGAGATTAAAAGGGCGTTATCAACTCTTACAGAGCGGGAAGCTGATATTGTCAGACTCTCTTTCGGGATTAATGGCATGTATCCCCATTCCCTTGATGAAATAGGTGAAGCTTTTAACATTACCCGTGAGCGGGTAAGACAGATAAAAGAGAAAGCTATCCGAAGGTTAAGCCACACCTCAAGGTGCAAAATACTCAAAGGTTACCTGGGCTGATTAGAAGAATTTTGCATTATGTGAATTAATCCAGTAACTTTGTATACCGTTCCGGATAGTCACTGAATATAATCAAAATCCCCACACACATGCCTTCCGGGCAAAGTCCCGCCAGGACATGAATGCGCCCAAAAGAAGAGGTTTTTAAGTTAGACAAAATCCAGGGTTATGAATACAAAAAAAAACAGATTGTGGATTTTCACAATAGCAACCATTTTACTGACTCCATACATTATTTTCAATAGTAATTTACGGAGCACATTCAATAAATCAGCAGTAAATTATCATGACAGAATAACTGTTGATGAAGAGAATACGCAGGTAACCCTTGCTGACATTGACGGAAACGTTTACCAGACTGTTTTCATTGGCGAAAGGGTGTGGATGGCAGAGAACCTGAAAACCACAAAATACAATGATGGCTCTCCCATACTCACCCGGCTGAGTGATTCAGATTGGCGAAACACATCTTCCGGTGCTTACACCATTTATCCCCATGATGATGTTTACGGGATCAATTCCGAATCTGATATGCTTGAAACCTATGGTGCACTTTACAACTGGTACGCAGTGGAAAATGATAATTTATGCCCGGCAGGCTGGTATGTACCCGGCGATGATGAATGGGCTGAATTAATTGATTATATTGAATCTATAAATAGCATAAATATTGGCAATCAGCTTAAATCATGCCGACAGGATGGCTCCCCCCTGGGCGGTGAATGTGCTGTCACCCAACATCCCCGCTGGAACTCCCATAAAATACATCATGGCATCGATAAATTTGGATTTACTGCCCTTCCCGGTGGTATCCGTAATAACCAGGGTTCTTTCAATCACATTGGCAGTCAGGCGAACTGGTGGTCTTCCGCCGGGGGCACTGCCGCTTATGCATGGTCATGGCGTATTGCTTTCAACTCAGGCGATATATATACATTTATGAACCATAAAGCTTCCGGGTTCTCTGTACGCTGTGTCCGGGAGATAGAGTAAATTGAATCGGATTCAAACTTATTAAAACCTTTATTAAGATTAATCCGGCAACATGTTGCTGAGAACATATCTCGCTTTATTGTCTGGCAGATCCCATTAGTAACGAATTGTCAATTTTGCCTGCAGACAGCGAACAGAAAAACCAGACCTCCTGTTGAAGGATCCCCTGTTAACATCGTTGTCATTGAAATACATATACCGGCACCAGGCATTATCCGGTATTTTCCCGGTAGAACTCCACCAGAAACCACAGTTGCCAAGGTAACTGAAACCACCTTTCGAATTCCGGTAACCAGCCGGCAAGGCATTGAAACCACTTTCGTAAAGTGTTTTAAGGCTTTTTGCTTCCTTAATGCAGGGTTTCAACTTTTCTCCGGCAAGTGTAAAGCCTCCCAGATAATCAATTAACCTGGCCCATTCATCATCACTTGGTATGTGCCATCCTTTGGGAGCTAACCCCCTTGCATCAATTACCGCGTACCAATTATATAATTTGCCGTATTTTTCTTCATTGGCAGGATCATTATCATAATAACACCAGGCCGGCTTACCCTCTTCTGCGTATTCTATCCAATCTTCATTTGCCCTGATTTCCGGAACAGGATTCCCGTTCCGGAAATGGCTTACGTTCAGATTTTTGGCCATCCAGATCTGATCCCCTATTTCTGTCACTTCCAGATTCATAACTGTAAGTCATGTTGTTTTTACTGCATTCAATCTCATATTACCCGGTAAAAAGAAAAAGGGAATTATTTTTTCCTCTTAAAATAAATGCCGGTCAATTACACTGCACAGAAATTTATCAGCATCCCATTTTATGACAAAGGTTAAAGGATGATCTATCACGTGAGATGTTCTACGGCCGGGCAACGTATCGGGTTAAATGTGTGCGGCAGCTTTAAAAAAGCTTTATAAAAAGACATAAATTCCTGCCATTCATCAAAGTTAATTTTGTGAGATGGTTTTAAAAAAGCGCTATGCTATCAGCCACATAATCACTTGCTGCCTATTATTTATCTTCTGTAACAAATTTAGCTGTTCGTACCAGATCAACCATTATCACCATTATTGCCAGAGAACCAAGAATAGCCGGTATAATGAAGATATCTTCATAACAAACTCCATTGAACCAGCGTCCAAAAACCGGTGTGCCAAGCCAGGCGCCAATCCATCCGAATACAACCTTGGAAAGAAATGAAACTAATCCCGGCCTGATATAGAACTTAACCAGGTAATGCAGTAAAGCAGAGACGACAATACTGATTACAAGTAAAATCAAAAAACTGATAAAATCCATTCCAATCATATTTAAACCCTCCATAATTTAGTTTGTGGTAAAATATAACACAGCACTTTTTTAAAACACATCTGTCAAAGCCTTTCAAAGCAAAATTAATGATATATTAAGCCGAATTCAAGTGCCTGGAAAAATTATCAGACC
>PXAP01000008.1 GCA_003567115.1 Bacteroidota bacterium | reverse complement strand
GTGGCGGCAAGTTGTGCTTTTATGTTTCCGGTCGCAACACCTCCAAATGCAATAGTTTACGGAAGCGGCATAATGACTATCCCTCAAATGGTGCGGGCCGGCTTATGGCTTAACCTGTTTTTTACTTTGCTGATAACTCTTCTTACCAGGTATCTGTTTATATTAATGTTTGGCTGATTATTTTTTAATACTCATAATATATTCACGGCTCTGTGGCACAGCCTCCATAACATTCTCTCTTTCATATTCTATATAGTAATATTCAATATTTGTATTTTGCGCTGCTCTCAATACCTCTGGATAATCTACCTGGCCTGTTCCCAGAACAACATCATTTTCACTTGGAGTCCTGCCTGACAAATCACCAACTTCTACTCCCTTGCGCAGGTCTTTCATGTGCATCAGCCTGAACCGTTCAGGATATCTTTCAAGTAATTCCACGGGATCCTGACCTGGAACAACTGTCCACAAAATATCCATCTCGAAGCTTACATAACGGGGATCGGTATTCTGAACTATATAGTCAAACAAAGTTTCCTCTCCCCAGGGCCAGAACTCAAAACCGTGATTGTGATAACAGAAATGCAGCCCTTTTTCATCCAGAAATTTTCCGGCACGGTTGAAATCCTCTACGGCCATCCTGGCATCGTCAATTGTAAACTCGGGTCTTTCAAAGGGTATTGATGCTACCCGTACGTACTTGGCTCCGAGTATTTCAGCCTCTTCTGCAACAGCGTCCAGGTCGTCTACTATCCTGTTGTATCCAACCCCGTATGAGGTGCATATCATACCTCTCTCATCGAGCAGTGCCCTCATTTCAGTGGCGGTTTTGCCGAACAGGCTGGAAAACTCAATATTGGTGATTCCCATATCCTTTATAATATCAAGTGTGCCAGGAACATCCTCGGAGAACTGGTTTCTGAAAGTGTAGGATACTACACCCGGATCAGGCAGAAAAACTTCATTGCCAGCACCGGAGCAGGATGAAGTGAAAAAAGCAGCCAGAAAGGCTGTTGCCATAATTATTGTTCTGAAAAGATTTTTTAATTGCATATGAAAAGATTTAACAGGTTGATAATAAATAAGGTTTTTTTGCCTTTGATTTCATTGTTCGAAAGCCGCTGGTGTGTGGTAAACTGGCGTGCCTGAATTATAACAGTTTCTGCCCCGGTGCCTTTGGAGGCGGCAACCGGGCTGAAAACAAGCATAATAAGCAACAGTCTGGTATGCAGGTTGCCTGTCATGATTTCTATTTCAGGATTATAATGGTATATCCGATATATTATTTAAATCTGCTCAAACAGGAGCCATGTATCCGGATCAAGTATAATTTCAACCGGTTCTGACGGCATATCAATTATGAATTCGTGTCTTCTGAACATAATATCAAAGGTATGATCTTTTTTTGTTCCGTCGGCTAACACAAACCTGATATCAAGAGGAAATTCGAATGCCATTTTATGCTGCTGAGTCTGCAGCAGTTCAATTGTCAGTCGATCGTTACTGAAATTTGTTTTGAGTGAAAGTACCGGATGCCCTGCTGAATAGAGCCAGTCATCAAAAAAATGCTCCAGATCCATTTCAGAAGTATTTTCGAGCACCTTCATGAATTTGTCAGTACATGCATGCCCCGATTTATACTTTTCGTAGAAATCTGTTATGCTTTCTATAAGAAGTTCCTTTCCCATCTTTCTTCTCAGCATATGTAAAATCCATGAGCCTTTCTGATATGAGTTGGGATTCAGAAGGTCGGTATAATTGTCCGTATGATAGTCCACAACCGGAGCCAGTCTGGTTTTGGAGTAATCTATGATTTTTTCCCGGTGGGAGGCAAGTCTTTCCCTTAATTTTTCAGTGCCATGTTTCTGTTCAAAGTACCGGTCCGTCAGCCAGGTGGCAATACCCTCGCTCAGCCACAGATGCGGCCAGTCTGTTTCGGAAACCGAATTACCGAACCATTGATGGGCCATTTCATGAACTATTGTGTATTCCAGTGACCGGTTATCTGTCACCGACCTTTCATGGTAAAAAATATTTCCTGCATTTTCCATTCCTCCATACATTGTGGTGGATTGAACATTGGCAATTTTTTCAAAAGGATAGGGCCCTATCATATCAGTAAAAAACCTCAGTATGTATGGTGTTATTGTAAAAGCAGCGAATCCTTTTTCCATATTCTGAGGATATACCCAGTTTGAATATGAAATACCATCAATACTCTCAAGATATTGTACGGCAAACCCTGCTGCGGCAAATACCATGACTTTCGTCGGAACAGGAATGGAAGAGCTCCAGTAATGGGCCGTTCTTTTCCCCGGCAGGTTTACTTTCTTTTTCAGTGTGCCGGTGGCTATAACCTGGTAGTGAGAGGGGGCTGTTACGGTGAAATCGACCAAAGCCCTGTCTGAGGGATGATCTACACAGGGAAACCAGTGATGGGCACGGTTCGGCCAGTTATCGGCAAAAAAGGTTCTTTCTCCGTACATGTTTTCCGAAATGATCAGTCCGTCACCAACCACGCCATGGTAGAAAATTTCATAATTAACCCCTGTGGTGTCAATATTATAAACAGGCAGGCTCAGCCTGCTTTCCTCATGTTCAAAATCTACCGCTATGCCGTTTTTAAATATGCTGTCAACAACCATACCCGTACCTTCACTGTCTGTTGAGGCAAGATCAAGAACAACTTCTTCAACGGGCTTTTTCAAGGCTATTTTTACACCTGTTATCCCTTTTATGAAGCTGGAGGTGTCATTAACTTCGACATTAATACTGTATTGCCGGACATCAACCGATTCATGGCGCTGGAGGTATTCCTGAGTCTTTGCAGGTGTAAAGAGAAGAGATAATATAATAACAGCTGAAAATTTATGCATAACGCATTTATCTGCTTTAACATGAAAAATGATTATATCCGTTTGTTTTCGATGCCTGTTTTTTCCTGATTACCGGTTTACCGGGCATATATTTTCAAAGGCTCTTTTTCACGATAGCCGGTTTACCGGGCATTTAATAATTAACGGGTAATTTACAAAAATAATATGGACTGAACCAAATAGCAGGATGTCAGGAAGCCGGAAAATTTTATAAAAGTGGCATAATGTATAAAGTGGCAGAAGTAGTAACCTGGAATAAGTTGTACTACGGCAAAGTCATACCCTGGCTGAAGGGACACGCAGATCAATCAGTTTCTTGTTTTCCATCATTTTGATTATGGCATCTATGATCTCATCCTCTGTAAGTGACATACGGTTAAATGTAACATCAAACCATGTATAGTCCGTATTTTTGCCTTCAAATGATTCCCTGAATTTTTGACGATTTTTATCCATTTCAATAACTGACTTTCTTGCTTCGGCAAATGAAAGGTCATATCGCTCGCTTATCATCAGACTTCTCCATTCCAGAGGAGCTTCAAGGCTGATATGGAGGGATTTAAGTATGTCTTTGGTAAGAACAACACCACCCCGGCCTATAATTATTATATTTCCTACGCTGGCAAATGAGCGGATAACATCGGCAATGGTTTTTCGGATTTTCCGGTCACTTTTGTAATATTTGTTTGCGTATGATGCAAAAATATCACCCAGGGCGTTTCTTTCCTGGTATTTGAAGACATATGCAATTTC
>PXAP01000053.1 GCA_003567115.1 Bacteroidota bacterium | reverse complement strand
TCTCACAAAATACAATAAATAAAACAGGGGGATCCATCCATTTGAAATACTGAACATGAATTACCTGCTAAACATAATTAATTGAATATTAACTTGATTAACCTGTTTTATTAGGATGAAATAGCCGGCATATATACCATAATACAACTGTAATTGCCCCGAAAAACCTGAATGTCCCAAAAAATAACTTCATCACAAGGTCTGCAGCAACTTTTTCATGCTGACCTTTTCTCCTAATATCTCCCGGAGTTTTCCGGCAGGTACCCTCTCCTGCTTCATGGTATCCCGGTATCTGAGGGTAACTGTCTCATCCTCTTTTGTCTGATGATCTACAGTTATACAAAAAGGAGTTCCGATGGCATCCTGGCGTCGGTAACGCCGGCCAATTGAATCTTTCTCTTCATACTGACAGCTGATATCAAACCTCAAATCATCCCTAATTTTTTGTGATATCTCAGGCAGGCCATCCTTCCTGACAAGCGGGAACACAGCCAGTTTGACAGGAGCCAGTGACGGTGGCAAACGAAGTACAATCCTTTGGTCTTGTGCCCCATTATCTTTTTCTATCTTCTCTTCATCCCATGCAGCCGCAAGTAATGTCAAAAACATTCTGTCCAGACCGATTGATGTTTCAACAACGTAAGGCACATAACTTTTATTAAGCTCAGTATCAAAATATTGAAGCTTCCTGCCGCAAAATTTCTGATGCTGGCCCAGATCATAGTCCGTTCGTGAATGAATTCCTTCAACCTCCTTAAAGCCAAAGGGAAAGGCAAACTCAATATCGGCAGCAGCTTTGGCATAATGGGCGAGCTTTACATGATCGTGAAAACGGAATTTATTTTCGTCGAAACCAAGAGCCTTATACCATTTCATTCTTTTTTCCTTCCAGTATTCATACCATTCATGCTCATTCCCGGGGCGGACAAAAAACTGCATTTCCATCTGCTCAAACTCACGCATTCGGAATATAAACTGCCGTGCCACGATCTCATTTCTGAAAGCTTTACCTACCTGGGCAATGCCAAAGGGCAGCTTCATACGCCCCGATTTTTGAACGTTCATAAAATTGACAAAAATGCCCTGCGCGGTCTCCGGCCGCAGATAGATCTTGCTCGCATCTTCGCTTACGGAGCCCAGTCTGGTTTCAAACATAAGATTAAACTGCCTGACATCAGTCCAGTTCCTCGATCCAGACTCGGGATCGGCAATTTTGCAATCTATAATGATCTGCCTGATCCCCTCAAGATCGCCTTTTTCAGAAGCCTCAATAAAGCGTTTTTTTACTGAGTCTATAAGCTCAATATTATCCAGTACCCTCTTATTTGTCTGCCGGAACATCGTCTCATCGAATTTATCCCCATAACGTTTTGCAGCCTTTTTTACCTCCTTGCTTATCTTTTCTTCGAGTTTATCAATATATTCCTCGATAAGGACATCAGCCCTGTATCTTTTTTTGGAATCTTTGTTGTCAATAAGCGGATCATTAAAAGCATCAACATGTCCGGAAGCTTTCCAGACAGAGGGGTGCATAAATATGGCAGAATCTATTCCGACTATATTGTCATTCAGAAGGACCATGGCATCCCACCAGTACTTTACTATGTTATTTTTGAGTTCTGCCCCGTACTGGCCATAATCATATACCGCACTTAGTCCGTCGTATATTTCAGAGGACTGGAATATGAATCCGTACTCCTTGCAATGAGCTGTCAGCTTTTTGAAAAGATCTTCCTGATGCATAAATTATTGGTTTCTTTAATAACCCGACAAAAATACAGGAAATTGTTAATTTATCAGGATCAACATTGTGTTTTTTGAACTTCTTAAAAAATTCGCATTAAAAACAGATAGCATATTTAACTTAAAATTATGTTTAACTCCACTCCAAGCCTCATTAATTCATAAATGTTTGCATTTAATTTTCAAATACCCAGGGTAATTTCAGAGTTTATGTATAAGGCAGGCTAAAACTATTTTACGGGCATCATGCATACGGCAAATGCTGTAAATAGCATCCGTATTTACTGATTATTTCATGTTTATATTACTTTTGTTTTTTCAAAAGCTAATCTATTTATAATTAAGCGGGAAAATGATAAATCTTAAAGAACACTTTAAGCTCACCGCGGTCTATTCTTTTTTTGCCGCATTTCCTGCTTTGCTTCAGCTTATAGTCTATCCCATTATTGAAGGAGAAGCCCGCCTCGGAGCAACTGATTTTGGCTACCTGGCCATTACCGAAGCTATAATCACAGTCATATTTATAGTATGTACTTTCGGTATGGCAAGCGGACTGGCAAGGTTTTACTATGATTACAGGGATAATCAGGAGGGCTATAATAACCTGGTATCTACTGTTATAAGTGGAATAATCGGAAGGGGCTTGCTATTGATGGGTATTACAATCCTGTTTGCTCCGTTTATAGGATCCCTTTTCACACAACCCGCCCTTCAGAATTTCACTGAATATGGTCCCTCACTTGTAATTGCAGGTTTTAACCGGTCGGTACTGACTTCTTTGCTTGCTCTTTACAGGAATGAAAAAAGGCTGAGAATTTTTATCCTGGTAAGTTTTTTATCCGGCCTACTGCGATCAGGTTTCCAGCTCACAGGAGTGTTTTTTTATGACCTCTCCTTTCTTGGTTATGTTCATGGAACTGCTGCCGGTGGTTCAGTTATTGTCATTACCGTTATCACCTACTCATATTACAGGTGCGGATTTCACTATAATAAACATATCCTGAAATCTCTTTTCTCTTTTTCACGTCCATTGTTTTTTTCTGATCTTATACTTTGGGGACTGCTTTTTGCGGACAGGTTTTTTCTTCTGAGAAATCCCGGTGAACTTGGAATATATGATAATGCCATGAAATTTGCTATTGGAATACAGCTTGTCATCCAGGGGCTTACAAATGCTATTCAACCTGAAATATTCAGGTACCTGAAAATAGGAATCAAGGATAAGGCCTCTGAAATTAAAACACTTTGCAATCTCTTTATGGCTGAATCAATAAGCATAACCGTTTTGGCAATTTTGCCTGCCATGCTCTTCATTACATTATTTTATGAGACTGAACTGAGTCTTTCTTCCGGACTTGTACCAATAATCTTTGTCCGCTTTATTTTAATATCTCAATATAAGGTCTTTTCAATGCTTGTTATATATGCAAAGAAAACAAAAATATTTTTTTATATAAATTCTGTTGTACTTGCTTTGAATATTGGGGTAAACTGGATGCTTACCCCGTTAATAGGATATTATGGTGCAATAACAGCTTTTTTTTCTGCTTATTTTTTACAGGTAGTTTTATTCTATATAATGCAGCAAAAGATCGTTCCTGTAAAATGGAATAACAATAAATTATTATACTTCCCTTTGGCTATTGTTATTACAGCGATATTTCTGGAACTAACAAAGTTATTTTTTGATACTGATCCGTTTCTTATTTCTTTTATTTTCGTCTCTGTTGCTATTGGCGGCCTGTTAATGTTATACAGGAAAGAGCTCAAAGAATACGTGGCGAAATGATTCAATAAATAAAACTCAAAATCAGGTATTTTTATTGGTTTTACATCAGGGGATGGTTAATATAAGTTATTATATGCATCTATCAGGTTTTGAGCATCT
>PXAP01000125.1 GCA_003567115.1 Bacteroidota bacterium | reverse complement strand
GGGAGTGTTTTTGATGCACAGGGGAGGCTGAACCTTTCAGCACAAGGTTTGCACGGATCCATTTTTGCTACCGGTCCCTCCGGTGAACCTTTGTTTGAATACGGAGAACATCCCGTGAAGCTGGATGTGAATTCGGTTACTGCAACTTTTCCGGGAGCATACCTGTCGGCCGATGCACAGCTGAGGTTTTTTAATGAGCCTACACCATGCATCATGCCAAATATGCTGTTCACCGGTGAACTTATGGAAACAGCAGTAAACTGTCCGGTTGAATACGCTGTGCCGCTGGTGCCCGGATCTGATCTGGCAACACTGTATCTCAAAACGGTAAGCGGGCATATTATGATCGGAGATGAAAATCCCTCTTTCGAATATTCCTTTGGTATTGTAAGCTCAATAAGGCTGAATGCACCGGATGATAGTCATTACGACATTCCGGTTACACTGGATGTATCCTCTGAAGAGGGAGTGATTGCCGATATCCGCGCTCCACCGCTGACCTACAGTTTTCCCGATGTTGACCTTGGCATTGCCGGGATGCAGATAATGCGTATTGAAGATCCTTATATTGGCTATGATCCGGCTGCGAACACCTGGGATTTCGGGTTTGAATTTGATGCCGGTCTTAAATTTCCATCCCTTGATGATCTTGAGCTTCCCGAATTGTATGGCGTAACAATAGACAGGGAAGGCATACATTTCCCATCTGTTTATTTTGACCGTGATGATCTTTTTGTAATACCTCAACTCAGCCTTGCCGGTTTCGGCGCCCGGCTCACCTCCTTCACCATCCCTGAATTTACATTCCCCTGGTTTGACTGGGACGGTTTTCTGCCGGGACCGTGGGATTTTGAGTTTGATTTTGAGCTTACCTTTCCGGAGTTTCCCGATTATATGCCGCCATGCCTGCGCAATTTATCTCTCGATGTTGAAAATGCAGGATTTGCAGGCGGTGAGTTTTCTGCTGTAATGCCTTCAACGAATTTTGCCGATGATGAATGCGGATTTGATATAGGTGCCGGCTACCGGCTCTCGGTCAGCCAGCTAAGTGGTCAGCTGTTTGGTGTTGTTGAAGGGGATGAATTTTCAATCGACGGCTACCTCTCCGTCGATGCCTCCATGTTGCCGGGCACGCCCTTTGACTGCGGAGATGATTCGACTGTACAGCTTGGTGCAGAGAATTTCACCATGAGCAGCACGGGAATAATTTCGGGCGAAGCTACAGGCATTATTCCTGCCTGTCCGGTTTCTGTAGGTCCTTACCAGGCTGTGGTAACGGAATCGAAACTTACATTCCGCGCAGGAGGTGACGGACAGGCAGCATTGTTTGATGCGGATGCATATATTGAATTCCCGGTGCAATCGGGAGGCACCGGCCAGTTTGGAGGGGAATTTGGAATTGACCTTATTACGGGTGAATTCACTGCCCTGAATTTTGAAATTGACGAACCTTTCACCTGGACTATACCTGCCGGTGAGGAAGTGCTGAAGTTTGAAATAGAAAGTGCTGCCATTTCTCTCGATGGACTGATGATTGGGGGCACACAGGAGTTTATGGCGGGAGATCATGAAATGGCGGTTGTTTTCGATGACCTTATTGTGGACCTGGAAACATTCACTATAAAAGAGGGCAGCATTCTTTTTGACGAGGCTTTTGCCTTTGAGGCGGGCATTGATCCCGGTGATTTTTCACTTCTGTACCGTTCGGTTGCCCTCGAAGATGAGCTGTCGCTCGACCCCGGAATACTGTTTGGCCTGGCCGGTGCAGTGCAGATTGATGCCGGGGGATTAACCACGGCAGGAAGCGCTGATGCGGAATTAGCTTTCAGCGGCTATACAATAGCCAACCTGTCGGTTAACTTTTCCGATGATTTTTCTTTCGGACTCGATCCCTTTAAGGTGCAGGAGGGAGAGATAGATGTTTATTACGGTGACGACCTGGTTGCCAAAATTGACAAATTCGGATTTGATCCCGTGCTCTCCTTCTTTGACCTGGAGGCTGTGATTCCCGAGCATCTTCCTGTTCCCCACACCACCGTGGCATACCTGGTGCTGAAGGATGAACAGGGCAACTTCCTTGTGGATGTGGAGAACGATACCGGTAACGACCTTTCGGTTATTATGGAAACCAGGCCGGGTCAGCCCGTCGACCTTGTTCTTCCCGTTCTTCAGGGTGATCTGGCTGCAGCTCCCCGGGTAGGCGTGGAATTCAGCGGAGTGGAAATCTCACTCTCCCCGATGGAGTTTAATAATGGACAGATAGAGGTGGATGTGTCGGGAATGTCTGAGTTTATTGACCTGGAAGAACGGTTTGGTGTTCCGCTTTCACTTGAGCATATCGCATACGGTAAATTTGATGATTTTCATGATGTTTTTAATGAGGGATTGTTCTTCACCGGTCAGCTCATGCTTTTTGATGAGCAGCTCGGAGAAAATTCCACTGTGACCATGTTCGTGCAGGAGGACGGAACTTTGCTGACAAATTTCGATGTTCAGGAAATTGACCGGGATATCCCGCTGGTATCCGGCAGCGACATTGCATTGATAAATATCAATGCCCTGTCAGGGCATCTTGAATTTCCGCTTCTTACCGGTCTCCTTCCCGAATATGGATTTATGATAGAAGGAGGTTTCATAGTGCAATATGAAGAGAACAGTGCACGGGCAGATATCAGTGCCGAATATGACCGGCAGGGTTTGCGCCTTACCGGTTTTGAATATGATACAACCTACCGGCAGCCTGAAATAGATCTGGATCCCTTTATTTTCAGGATTGACGGGATCCGGAACCTCCACCTTGATTACCGTAAGGTGCAGGGATTCGATTTTTATGCGGGACTCGATCTCTCTTTGGGCATGAAAATGGAGGATGATGAGGAGCTTATTATACCCCTGAAGGGAGTGGAAATTCGCCCTTCAGGTTTTGATATTCCTGAGCAGGAGATCAACGACGGTACGGATCCCAGGCTTATGGTGCCGCCGGTTAACTTGTTCGCTGTTAATCTGCAGCCGCTTGCTTTCCGGATGGACGGTGCCGTTGTGGATATTTACAATTTTTCGCCGGGAGATCTCGGGGGACTGCTGCCGAGGGTTGACTTTGCGCTTACCTTCCCCGAGCTTGAATCCTCATTCCCCTCTTTGGCCGGCGTATCCCTTACAATAAACGACGCAGGCTATTCCAACGGCAACTTTACCGGATCCGTTGAAGTTTACAATCCCCTTGAGCCGGTCAGGATCCCCATGGGTTCGACTTTCCTCGATATATATGAATTTGCGGGCGACCTGGTTGAGACGATCCGTGATGGCCGTACGGCACAGGGTATTGATATTAATATATCGGGTTCGGTGCCCGGTCCCGGTATTTTTGAATCCGACGATCCCTGTGATCCTGTTGAGTTCTCACTTTCCATAGTCGAGGGCAGGGGCTTTGCCGGCAGGATTGAGAATTTCGTGCCCTGCGGTGCCATGCCGATCGGACAGCTTTCATTGATGTTCACAGATTCGGAGCTGCAGTTCGGGTTTGAAGAGGGTGACCAGGAGGCTGTCCTGGCAGGTAGCGCTGAGTTGTTAATACCCCGTGCCGAAGATGAATCACAAAGCGCAACCGCCAGCGGGATGATTGAGCTGGATCTTATGACCGGCCGGCTGATTGACGGATCAATCGCGATAAACGATGCATTCCGGTGGAGCCTTCCTGCTGATGCCGAAGATCCCTTCTTTACCTTTGTTGTGAATTCTGCGCTTCTTGACAGCGAAGGACTGACCTTTATGGCAGAAGGGGATATGCAGGTAACTGAAAATGTGCTGGTGGACGTATCGTTCGACAACCTGGTTATCGGCCTCGATGATTTCAGGATCAAAGACGGCCAGGCTTCCATAAGCACCGGATTTACGGAGGGAGGTGAAATTATCAGCACGGGCTTTGCCTTTGAGCTGCTTTTCATGCCTGTGCACTGGAGGATGGTTCCGTCAAACCGGCAGATACCTGCCGACAGCAATGTTATCAGGCTTAATCTTGACGGGGTGGGGGTTACGCTGGACAGTGACGGACTGGCCCTTACCGGGGAAAGTACCGCAAACTTGCATCTTGCGGAAAAGCTGACCGAAGAGGGTGAGCCCGTTGAAGAGGAGGAACCCGGCGATCCCGAAGCGGAGGATATTGAACTGGAGTTTGCCGGACTCAGGCTTGCTCTGGTGGATAACTTCAGATTTGATTACAGGACTTATGCTGTTAAAAGCGGAGTAGCCCAGCTTTGGCTGGAGGAGGAGGGTGAAGAACCGGATCTTCTGGCATGGTATGATGAAGAGGGCCTTGGGCTGGGTAATATACTGGGAATATTGCCTGTACCCGATACTCTGGGGCTACCGGACAGTGATATTGCGTATCTTCTGCTGCGGGAGACTGATCCTGAAAGTGAAGATTACGGCGATTTACTGGTGGAACTGGAAACCGGCGACGAGGGGCGGACACTAAGGACAAAACCGGGTAAATCGGTAAAGCTGGTTCTGGAGTCTCTTGGTAGCGAAGAAAACAGTTCACCTGCCTTTTTGACAGGGTTTTCAATTTCGGTCAACAGTGCCTATGAGATTGTTGGAGGAAGCATTAGCGTGAATCTTGAAAATAATCCATTTAAGCTTCCTGATCTGCCCGTTTCTGTCACCAGTCTTGCCTATGAGCGAAGGGATGACGGGGTTGGCGCCCTTACCGCCGGCGCCAGGCTTGAGCTTCCCGAATCGCTGAGCGGACTGGAGATAATAATGGATGAACTGCGGTTCAGTACCGAGGGTTTTGAGCATACCACATTCTCGGTAGGTGATGAGAATGCTGAGGAACCCGAATTTTCTCACTCTTTTGATGACGACGACCAGCTCATAATTAACGTGTTTTATGCTACGGCCTCTTTCGGCGAGCACACGGGATTCGGAATTAAGGGCAATATACAAAGCAGCTTTTTCAGGGATGAAGATACAGAGGTGTTATCCTCCCTGCCCTTTGAATCGATATATGATATAGCCGAAGCCCTTGAACAGGAGTGGAGCTTTGAATTTGACCTGGATGAGATGCAGCGCGACAGCATTGCTATATCCCATGCGCGGCTGTGGCTTACCGGGATCGGGGCAGTTGCTTCTTCGGATCTGTTTACTGTTAACATGTCCGGTACGGTTTCCCTGCCGGAACTACTGGGAGATGATTTTTCAGTTACTGTGAGTGATTTGTCGGTTGGCACCGAGGGTATCGCAGTGGGTGGGGTTGATGTGCAGGCGGACAGGCAGGAGTTTTCACTCTTCGGCGACAGGGTGAAAATAGGGGTTGATCAGGTAAGGCCTGATTATAATAATGAAAACCGGGTATTCTACATAGGTTTTGACGGTTCACTGGAGGTGCTTGAAAGATCCGCCGGTTTTACCAATATGATGGTGGGAACAGACGGATCGTTTGGTATTGATGAACTGGACATAGAGCTTCTTCCTGACAGCATGGTGATCATTCGGGATCACCTGATGCTAACGGCTCTTGACTTCAGCATGACCGGTGATAACCAGCTTAAGTTACTGGTAGATGGTAATGCCACCCTGCCGGAACCTTTTTCCGAGTCCGCCGGTTTTTCGGTTTCAATTACACAGGCAGACCGGTACACAGTGGACGTAGATGTTGAAGATATCGGATTTCGTTTTGATGAGGACAGCCGTGCCCGGGTAAATTTCGGCGACATTGCAACCTTTGCCCTTACGGCAGTGGATCTTGAGCTTGATTTTCAGGATGTGAGAAATACCACCTTTTATGCATCGGCCGAAATGGAAATACATTCTGATGACTCTGATCCCGATGATTCCGCCAGGCTTATCAGGTTCGGGGAAAAAACCAGTATTACTGATGATGGCAGATACGGGTTCCGCTACAATTACAGTGACGGACCATCATGGAATATTACCGAAACATTTTCACCATCAGATGACGGGATACTGTTTGGGTTCAGTACCGGTTTCTTTTCCATAGATCTTATGCTGGTCACCATGCCCCCTGACGAACCCGATTTCGTGGTTGAGATAGGCGGAAGGGCCGGGCTGAATTTACCTGCACTTTCCGGATCGGCCGAGTTTGAGGGGTTTAAAATTGCACCTGAAGGCATACGTGAATTCGGAAGGTTCACCGGGGAGGGCGGACTGGAAGCCACGCTTATGAATGTTGTTACACTTTCCCTTGGAAACTTTGAATATAAAGAATTTGACGAGAGCAATCCGTATATACTGGAAATTATTGCTGATGAAGTGGTTGAAAATAACGGCGATGAAGCTCCTGATCCCGATAACCCGGTAACATTACAAAAAGAGGTGCTTGAATACCTGCTCATTGAAAATGCCGGGATATCCCTCATAGGTCCCGAACAGGATAACGGGAGCGGTGGTGGTAACGGAGGTACCAAAGATGCCTGGGGCGGGGGCGTGGAAAGGATACTGTTTTACCGTACGGCAGAAGGGATATCCCTTGATATTAAACATGCAAACATAACAATTCCTTCAGCTGCCATTGATGTGAGCATGGCATATCATACCATCGGGGGTTACAGCCTCAGTGTGGCAGGTACCGGAAAGTTCGGATTTGATGATGCGGGTGCTGAGATCAGCGTTGCCGGGAAAATAGCCAGTATCAACAACGAGCTGGCTTTCGGATTGTTTGTGAAGGCGGGAGTTGAACCCGGGATACCGGTTATCCCGGCAATTGTCACCCTGAAAGGCCTGGGCGGGGGTTTTTACTACAATCCCGACGAAAACGATTTCACTACTGTCAGGGGACTGGCGGGACTGCAATACCTCCGGCATCCTGAATTCAGACCCGGCACCCGTTTTGCCGCCTTCCTGTATGCCGGCGTCGGATTGATAGGGGAGGCGGAATATTTTGTTGACGGGGATTTTTTTATGGAGATAACCGACGGGTCCACATCACTTCATGTTGATTCGGAACTGTTTTACCAGGGAGAAAGGCTTAAAGCATTCATGTTCCTCGGTGTGGAATATGGTGAGCAGCCCATGGTACAGGGGTTGTGCAGCCTTGGCATTGATTACAGCCCTGCTCTCCACGGAGGAGGCGAGATAGGCTTTTTTGCAAAACCCGGTTCTGCCGAAGGCGGTACCGATGCCCCACCGGTAATATGGGCCGTTTACGGGGAAACCAATATAGATTTTTTCATAATTGAAACATCTTCCGATTTTATTGTCTGTAACGACGGAATGCTTGCCAACCTTAATATATCTGCCTCATATGACAGCCGGGTCATTACTCTGGACGGTTCACTTGATGCTTCCGTTTGGTACCTGAGGGAAACTTCTGATATGGGGGCATTCGGAGAGATCAATGCCCTGGTTTCGGTAGCTGGTGCCAGTGTGCAGGGCACTCTTCTGGGAGCATTGATCAGCACCCCCCAGGAGAGGTTCCTTTATGCGCAGGGTGAGGTAAACGTAAATCTTGTTCTCTGGGAAGGCGGTGCCTCAGCCTGGGCTGCATACAGCTCATCCGGCTGGGAGGCAGGCAGGGGAACAAGCCCCGAGTTCGAACAAATGATAGAGGATTCACGCAATCAGGCAGAAAGTCTTTACGAAACGGCCCAGCAGGCAGCAGCCGATGTTGCCGATGCTATCAGCGCCCTTGAACGTGCTGAGTTTATAAGAGGATTAATGGAAGATCTGGACAGAAAGATACAGGAATACTCCCATATAGAACAAAAGAGAAACTCCATGAATGAAAAGATCGCCTATGTAATGACCGTGGGTGATGATATTTCAGAACGTTTGCAGGCGACCATCGATTATTCCGTTGAGTTCCGTGATCGCGCGGAAGCACTTGCCCGCGACCTTGAGAATCCCCTTACATATTCAAAAGGATCAATCACAGGCGATTATGATGAACTTGTGGTTGATGAAAATCCAAATATCACTGTTAACCAGGAAATTGCACAAAGAAATAATCGGGAGCTTGAAGAATATATGGCTGAAAATATTGAGTTAAAGCTTGAGCACTATGAGGATGCCATTGCCCAGACATTGCTTAACCTCAGACAGCTGGAGGTGATGATAGAAGGGGGCACTGAAATTACTTCCCGGTTTACCGATGTATGTGTAAATATGCTGGGATCAGGGTTCAGGGACAGAGTAGAATCGCCCGCTCTGGATACTCCCCTTGATCAGCATTTACCCGGAATGGGTGGTGCCGGGGCATATCCGTCCGGTCCGTCAGCCGGAAACATGGATATGTTCCTGGGAACTTCTTTTTCCTCCATACAGGATACTCCGGAGCTATTGCTGCCAACAACCCTCAGTTTCCATTACCTGTCGGAAAATTATGCGCAGGCGGTTGAATCGGTAAAGGATTTCTATTCGTCATATATTCTTGAGATATATAGCTGGCATGGCAGGTACCTCTTGGAACTAATAGGCTATCAGACCCTTGATGAGCTGGAATCAGCCATTGAGGAAATGGAGGCAGCACAGGAAGAGGGAGTTGATATTGATTTGTTTGAATTAAGCCGGTTAAGGGAAGAGAGGGATGAAGTTGACGAACTTATGAAACATGCAGAAGCTGCAAAGAATCTTATAATTGAAATGGAAGGGGCGTATGAGGAAATTTTCCCTCCGCTACTGGAAATGCATGCTGCATTTACCGGATCTCTTGATATTCTGTATACAATGAAGGCTGAAATTACTGCAACTCTCTACGGCATGGTTGAAGAATATTTTGCTTTAAGGGCCGGATTGCCGGAAAGGATTGTAAATGCTTCCATTGAAAGACCTGCTGTTTTGGAGGGGGGCGCCCGTCCGGATGCCTCGTCACTCCGCCCCGCAATTCAGGAGGAAGATGCCTCTGCCGAACTGGCCGTACTACGTGATGAAATTGTACAAATGCTTGAACCTCCCGTTATATCAAGCCTTATTGTCAGTCCGGGAGATCCGGGTCTGTTCGGCATATTTTTTACAGCCCGGAACTGGGCCGATATTCAGTGGCAGGCACATCATCCGCTGAATGTTGCAGAGACCAGTTATTTAATAGAACCGGCCACGAATGAAACGGGGCCTGGGCAATTTACCTCGGCCGGCAAGCTGGAATCAATAAGGCATTATACCTGGAGAAAAGCTTCCGCCCTGATGGAAGAGGAAACATCAGAAACAGGACCGGAAAGCGAGAATACTTATAATATATCCTTGCGTGCCAGGGGAAGCGGGGGAAATACCACCATTCGTTCCTCAACTGTCAGCCTGCGGGTTCGCCCCGGAGGTACCAGCACACCTTCAGGCGAACAGCTTTATGACGATGTGCCCCCGCCTTCCACCCCTTCGGTTGAGCTGCCTTACAGATCAGTCGTGTCGGGATCATCCCCGGACTTTGAGCCCGGACCGACAGGAATAGGCGGCCCGGCCGGACCAGCACCTTCCCTGGGATCGCCCATGATAGAAAAGATCTATTATACAAGCGATGATTCACGTATACAGTTTTCCATAACTGCCCACGATGATCAATCGGATATATTGATGTTCGAATATGCCCTGGGTACCGGCGAGGGTGAGACCGACATAAGGGACTGGACCAGGGCAGTGGGGGTACTTGAACATGTAGGTGCCGGGGGATCAGGGGTTACCCGCCGGATGGAAACCACCATCAGGGGACTGAACCTTGAGCATGGAGGGAGATACTACATAAGCGTACGTGCAACAAACAGCGGCGGTGAGTCTTCTGAGTTCAGCATGTCCCATCCGGTGTTTTATGATGCGACACCACCACCGGCTCCGGAGGGAATACCTTCTTACATAGGCGTAACAGGAATGACGGCTACTGCTGTTGGCACATCATCCCCGGTAACCTATCCGGTGGTTACGGAGGCTCCTTCATTTGAGCCGGGCAAGGTTAATTATCCTTCACATTATGCCGGAGAACCTTCCATCACAAGGGAATGGAATGCTGCCGAAGACCCCGAATCGGGAATCTGGGGTTATGAGTATATTCTCACCTCAACCGATGATGCAATTGCGGCGTTCAATATGGATGGCGTGATGCTTACAACAGAGAACCGGGTTACAATTACCGGAGATCCTGCAACATATACCGACTCCCTTTACCTGCACATACGTTCAAAAAATAACGCAGGAAATGTTAGCACTTCCGCGTTAACTTACGGGCCGGTGATATCGACTGATAACACTGCACCCACTCCTCCGAAGGTAAATGTAATGACAGGCAGCAACAGTGTAAAGTTATATATTCCTTATCTGTCCGGTGATTATGAATCGCAGGTCAGAGGATATCAGTATTCGATAGGCACCTCACCGGGCGGAACGGATATCAGGGACTGGGGTACCGGTATTGATATAGATCATCCCTGGGAAATAATGCATGATCCCGAACAGGTTAATCCTGACCCGTCGGAAGTGCCCGTCCATAATATTCCCGGAAATCAACTGCCGGTAGTAGAGAGGGGACAGCTTTATGTTAACGTAAGGGCTGTAAACGGGCAAAATATGTATTCGCCTGTGGTGTGCAGCGGGCCTTTTAAATTTGGCACAAGACCCGTGGAACCCAGGGTATCACATAATTTCAACAGTAAAACCGGTGAGCTTTCAATAGATGTTCAGAATATTTTTGATGAAGGTGCACCTGTGTCGGACGTTGAATACAGGGTTACCGACCTGGCAACAGGCAGGATGGTGAAGGACTGGACCAACGTGGGAAATTTTACCAGCGGTAAGTTTACTTCGCCACGGAGTGTGACAACCACTTCCTCAGTGGGAACCGACGTTGGCGAAGCCGGACTGGCAGTGGAGGTGAAGGTTACAAACAGCATGGGCAGAAGCAACAGGGCTACCATGCGGAATTTTACCAATATTGACCGGGTGTCATCATTTACCAATGTTATGGGAGGTACCGGGTTGTTTTGATTATTGATATACAAGCATATGGTAACAAAATGATTTTATAAAGATGAAGCGCAATATTTTGATCATGGTTTTTCTGCTTGTTCTGAGCGCAGGACCGGTCAGGGGTCAGGAGGTGCAAATGAGGGTTGTGACCCATCCGGAGGAGGTGTATATATATCATACCAAAAGGCTTGCTGCCGGACACGGGTTCAATGTTTACCGCCGGGACAGTCCGGAAGGGGAATTTGAGCTTCTTACCGAAACACCGGTTACACGGGTGCGGAGCTCCGGAGAGCTTCAATCCAGGCTTGGAGGTAACTTAAGGGAGGTAATGGATTTTTTTGAAGCTGAAAATGCCGGAGAGTTGTGGCTCTTTCTTCAGAGCAGGTTTATCGAAACTATGATGGGGGTTTCCCTGTTTCCCGAACTGGCCGGAAGTTTGGGGATGCTTTATGTTGACAGCACTGCTCCTGTAGGAAGCGAAGTTACCTACCGGCTGGAGTTTGTGAATATGCTTGGCAATACCTTTGATGCGCCTGTCCACTGGCTGGTGCAACTTGATCCCTGTATACCCGATTCACCTGCCGGACTATGGGCTGAAAACTACGGGGCTGAGGTAACCCTGCACTGGCAATATCCCGGCGTAGAGCCGGAAGATGATGACAAGGTGATAAGGTTTTTCATATACAGGATAAATCCGCAAACCGGCCGGCCGGAAATGGTGAGTGATGATATACTGATCAGAAACAACGCCTACGATGAGCATTTTTTTCATTTCAGCTCGCCGGTCATTAATACGACAGAACAGTATTTTGTTACCGCGGCTGATATAACGGGGCAACAAAGTGAACCGAGTGAAGTGCTTACATACGAGATAATTGATAATACGCCACCCGGTATTGTTCAGGATGTGGCGGTAAACGTGACTCCGGACAATCATGCGGAAGTTACATGGACAATGCCGGTTGATCCGGCTGTTAACGGTTATAACATATACAGGACAACAGATCTTTCAGTGCCTTTTGAACAGATCTCCATAGAGCCCCTTCCCGTCGATGAGCTGAGCTATGTGGACAGTGAAGTAACTGGCGGTAAAACCTATTTTTATCATGTAACTGCAGTTAGCAGGGCAGGATATGAAAGCGAGCCGGGAGCTTTGGTGATGGCCCGAATAAGAGATGTCACACCTCCTCCGCCTCCAGAAAATCTTACCGCTGAATTTGACATTGAATCGGGGACAGTATCGCTTCAATGGGGAATTGAGGAGATCACCCCTGATCTGAAAAGTTTTATCATCCTGCGCAGGAGGGAGGACCGGCGGGAACCCGGAGGATACAGCAGGGTTAATTTCACGGATTTAAGAGAAACCTTTTTCATTGATCCGGGCGAGGGAGGCCGGGGATTCCATGAAGGCGGCAGTTACCGTTACGTTGTTTACTCATCCGACTATGCTGAAAATTACAGCGATACTGTTACCCTTGTCATGGAGGTTCCAATTTTCACCCCGCCCGAACCTCCGACAGATATACTTGCTGTTAATGACAGGGGTCTGAGGGTCAATTTGAACTGGAATGCCTCACCTTCTGCAATGGTGGAAGAGTACATTATACACCGTGGTGATCCGGAAAACCCAATCCTTACCGAACTTGCAAAGGTTGCTTCTACCGAAAGGTTTTACCGGGATGAGGCCGTTGAGACCGGCAATGAATATATCTATGCACTGACTGCAGTGGACAGGGCAGAAAACGAAAGTGAATTTTCCAATCCTGACACCCTCTTTTTCAGGAGCACTTCTCCGCCCCGCTCGGTGCGTAATGTTCAGGCAATTGAACAGAATGGCGGCGTATATATGAAATGGGAGAGGGTTCCCTCCAATGACCTGGCAGGATACCGGGTTTACCGGTCTGATATACCAACCGGTGTATATGAACTTGTTCATGAAGGCTTGCTGGCTGAAACCGAATATTTTGACAGTGAGGGTGACGGCGAACAATGGTACCGTGTCCGTGCCGTTGATCGTTCCGGGAATGAAAGTATGCCGGGCAGGGCGGTCAGACCTGTTATTCCGGGTGAAAATTGAAAAACCGATAAAACATACCGATATGTGTTTTATAAAAAGGAAACAACGAAAAGTTTATTCCGGCATAAGGCGGGTTTTTATGTTTATCCTTATATCCGGATTTTCTTTCCCTGTATTCTCCCAGATTACCGATCCACTGCCCGAAACTGATATAAGGCCGGTCACTTTCAGCGGAAGCCTGGGCATATTGAGTGAGGCCTATACCGTCAGCGGGATAGATCCCCGCAGGCCACCTGCTCTGGGACAGATAATGCTGAATACAAATTTTTCACTGTTTGGACTAAGTTCCGGTTTCAACATGATCTATTCAACAGATGACAATCCGCTCAGGCAATCCATGAACAGGTTTTATTACAGAGGGTCATGGAGATGGCTTACACTGTCGGCAGGAGATGTTATTCCCCGGTTCTCCCGGTACAGCCTGAGCGGCGTAACAGTAAGGGGAGGACTGGTTGAGATGCATCCCGGATATTTCTCTTTGTCCGTTACTGCGGGCAGGTCCGGTAAACCGGTCGAGTTCACCAATGAACCGGGGTTCCGCGAACCCTCTTTTGAGCAATGGCTCTATGGTGTGCGAGTGGGAGTGGGTAAGCAGGGGCGGACCCAGTTTGCCCTGTCAGGGATATATGTATATGATGTTGAAACCTCCATTGAAAACCGGGGTAATGCCACCCCTGCTGAAAATCTGAGCCTCACCCCTGAATTTAATCTTTCTCTTTTTAATGAAGCATTTTTTCTTGAAAGTAACCTAACTGTTTCTTTCTTCTCCATGGATGTTACCAGTGAGAAACTTGATACGGATGGCTTTTCCGGCCTGAATTTTATGACCGGGGTCTTAACCTCCAGGGCCGGTTCCCGTGTGGATTATGCCGGGGAAGTTTCGGCGCAGTTCAATGCCGGGCCTGCCAGAATAACCGGCGGATACGAGAGGATACAGCCGGGGTTCATGTCTCTGGGACTCGGACATATACGGAGTGACCAGGAAATGATAAGGCTCCGGCCGCAGGTAAGGCTTTTGAACGGACGGGTAAATTTAAATACGGGGTATTCCCGCGGACGGAACAACCTTTTGGAAACCAGGATGTCTACGGTTGAAAGGCAACAATTCAATACCACAGCCAATTTAAGGCTCAGTACAGCCGTAAACCTTACTCTCTCATTTATGCATATGCAGAATGAAAACAGTCCGGTAGACATGACAATGGCGGGTGCTGCAGAAATGCATCAGAAGCAGGTTTCCCGAAACTTAATGATGGTTCCTACCCTGGTTTTACGGTCAGGGACAATGGCTCACTCTTTTTCACTAAACACTTCATACCAGGTGCTTGACGACCAGAGTCACGCGATATATGAAGGGACCCGGGCAGCGTCTGATTTTACAAATTTCAGCTCGGGTATCTCTTATGGCACATCTTTTCCGGGAGGTGTATCATTTAATGTTTCAGGAAATTTTCTCCGGAATGAGATGAACACTTCAAAAAACACAGGATATTCTCTGAATGCATCAACAGGATATGCCTTTTTTGAAAGGAGGCTAACCACCAATCTGATGCTGGGATGGTCGCAGAACGGTATCGAGTATGTGCAGATAGTGGATCAGGAAGATCCTTTGATGAGTGCACAGTATATTAAAAGAATCAGCCGGCAACTGTCTGATAATAACGGAATAATTGAGGGAGAATATGTTGTCCGCCGGTGGTCAAGGCAGTTTATGATGAATTTGTCTGCTTCTTATCGTCTGCCTAACGGCAATTCCATTCGCCTTATGACAAGGGGATTATTGAATAAACCTTCAGCAGATGGGGGGCAGGCTTATGATGAAATGCATGCTTCGCTTCGCTATGAGCACAGATTCTGAGATAATTGACATACAGGCCGGGAAATACGTAATCACTTTAATGACGTCTGAAATAATTTATTCAGATAACATGTGGAAAATAATTAATTGATTATTCGGATAAACTTTGCTGTGATGAGACTGAAAACAAAACACCTTTTAACTTACCCTATTGCTGCACTTGGGATAATGGTTTTTTTCATATTCGGATGCGAAGAACTGGAAATGGATTATTATGAGATTCCGCAGCTGGGACAAATTTCATTATCCGGGATCACTTCAAACAGCCTGAAAATAAATGGCAGCATCGAGGATGACGGGGGACTGCCCATTGATTCAATAGGATTGGTGTGGAGCACCTCCGAACATCCAACCCTGGATGATAATGAGGGAATGATAAGCGAGGATTATGAAACCGGAGAATTTGCCTTATCCGTCACCGGCCTTTCACCTGCAACTCAATACCACATACGTGCATGGGCTGCCAACAACGAGGGGGCATCCTACAGCAACCAGGTTGAGTTTACCACAGAAGGGGGTCTTGCTGTTGTCAGCACGGCAGAGGTAACTGAAATCACCCATAATTCAGCCACTTCGGGGGGCAATGCAGAGGACGACGGCGGGGCAGAGATTACCGCCCGCGGTGTTGTGTGGAGGACCTCCGAAGATCCCACGGTTGATGATAATGAGGGGATGACCGAAGACGGGGAAGGTCTGGGAGAATTTACCAGCGAACTTACCGGGCTCTCGGCTGAGACTGCCTATTACGTC
>PXAP01000086.1 GCA_003567115.1 Bacteroidota bacterium | reverse complement strand
TTTCATGGATTTTTCTTTATTCTATACAGGCCGGCACCTGATGTCCGATAAACTGCACAGTCTGCCACAGCAGTTCCTGCCGTTCATTAAAATCCGTGAATGATAAATCCCCCGTCCACGCTGATCGTATGACCGGTTATGTATGATGCGGCAGGCATGCACAGAAAAGCTGCGGCAGCGGCTACTTCTTCAGGCTCACCTGTTCTTTTCATCGGAGTGCGTTCGATAACCTCTTTTCTGTAGGAATCATCCCTGAGAACCTGACCGGCAAGAGGAGTATTTATGTACCACGGCGCGACGGCATTTACCCTTATCCCTTCCGGAGCCCATTCAGCCGCCAGATATTTTGTCATATGTATCATTGCCGATTTGCTCATACCGTAAACAACGCCGGTGCGGACAGCTGTCAGGCCTGCAACCGAGCTTATGTTCACAATGTTTCCCTGTTCCGATCTGCTGAGAAGAGGGTGAAAAAGCCGGCACAGTTCCAGGGCAGACCTGAGGTTTGCATCCATTATCGCTTCAAATTCCTCCTGCGAATAATCTGCAGTAGCCTTGCGTATATTCATTCCGGCATTGTTGACAAGTATATCGAGCCGTTTCCATTTGTTTTCAACGGCTGATAATAACCTTTGCCGGTCATCTTCATTGCATACATCACAGCTCAGGCCGCAAATTGCAGCATCGCTGCCTGATTTGCCGGGGATATCGCCGGTCTTTTCAACGCTCCTTGCCACGAATAACACGTCGGCGCCAAGGGCAGAAAATTCACGGACTATTGCCAGTCCGATTCCTTTGGTCCCGCCGGTCACCACGGCTTTTTTTCCTTTCAGATTCCAACGGTTCTGCATCACCTGCCGTATTTTTCCCTGGCCATTTCCGGATTGACCTCACTTATGACCAGCAGGTTTTTAACTGTACCGATTTCTACGTAGGAAGCGCCGGTACTGAGACCAAAATTACCTGCTATAACCACCAGAAGAGTTTCATTGTCAACAAGACCGTCTCTTATAAGGGAGTTTACGGCCTTCCGGACAAAATGATGGGATGTTTCGCTTACTTCCATATAATGGGCACTGACTCCGTACGAAAGGGTGAGCTCACGAACAACCCGGCGGTCATAGCATTTTGCCCATATCATTCTGCTCCCCCTGTAGGCTGCAAGACCTCTTATTGTGCGGCCTGACATGGAGTCGGCGAGTATGGCTCTGGCAGGCAGCCTTACTGCTGCCTGAACAGCTGTTTTTATAAGGTAATCGGATATTTCGTTGCTGATTACAGCAACAGGTATATCATTGAAAGGTTCCTTTGATTTTTCAACCTCCATAGCTACAGATGCCATGGTATTCACAGATTCGAGGGGGTATGACCCGTAGGCTGTTTCGCCGCTGAGCATTATGGCATCGGTCTGGCTGTAAATGGCATTGGCTATATCGCTTACTTCGGCACGGGTCGGCCGGGGGTTTTTAATCATGCTGTGCAGCATCTGGGTGGCTATGATGACGGGTTTACGTTTTTCGATACATTTATCGATAAGCATTTTCTGGATGCCGGGTATTTTTGAATAGGGTATTTCAATGGCCAGGTCACCCCTTGCAACCATTACACCGTAGGCATTATCAAGGATCTCATCTATATTGTCCACGCCGGACTGGTTTTCGATCTTTGCAATGATTTTTACCCTGCTGTTATGCTCATCCAGTATATTCTGGATTTCCAGTATATCTTCCTTGTTACGCACAAAAGAGTGGGCTATGAAGTCGATGTCTTCTTCTATGGCAAGCTGTATGAAATCCCTGTCCCTGTCTGACAAAGCAGGAAGTTTAATATTGACACCGGGGGTATTTACACTTTTCCTTCCCCGTATGATACCCGGGTTTCCTGCTTCACAGGCCAGGAATTTACCCTCTGTTGACCTGACCTTTAACTCTATGTCGCCGTCATCTATGAGCAGGCTGTTTCCGGGCTTAACATCATTTACGATTCCTTCATATGAAACGCAGATTACCCGGCCACTGGACATTTCGCCCGGAGCCCCCTTCACATAAACCAAATCACCTGTTTTCACCTCCAGGCCGTTTTCCGTATTATTGGTTCTTATTTCCGGACCTTTGGTGTCTAAAAGGATTGCAATCCTGTCCGATACCTCCCTGATATTATTTATAACTTTTAGGCTGTCCTCAATTTTCTGATGTGCGGTATTAAGCCTTGCCGCATCCATGCCGGCTTCAAAAAGTCCGGTAAGAAAAGGAATGCTGCAGTTTTTGTCCGATATGGTCGCTACGATGTTGGTCTTCTTTTCTATCATGTTGAAATATAAACAGGTTTCATAAATAATTATTCCAAATTTACAATAATAAGGCAAACCTGCATAAAATAAAAATACGATCAATTAACTGTTTGAATTACAAATATATTTTTGTGAATTAATTATTTTTCCATTCAAAATTTCTCAGATGTTTTCATTTTGGCAGTATCTTTATATTTTATTTAAGACTTAGTATCACAGTAGTTCCCTTAACCGGTAAACAGAACAAAGATGCAATGGCAAACTGCTATAAGTGAATTCAAGGCTTATTTGAAACTGGAAAAGTCTTTGTCTGACAACTCCGTAGATGCATATATCCGGGATATCAACAAACTCCTGAGTTTTTCCTTAATTCATAATCCCCGGCCTGAACCTGATATGGTGGATATTTCATTTCTGCGCCGGTTTATTGAATGGCTGGATGGTTTTAATCTGAACAGCAGGACTCAGGCCCGGATAATATCGGGGATAAGGGCTTTTTTCAGATTCATGCTTTTAAGTGAAGTGATTGATCACGATCCTTCTTCCTTGCTTGAAATGCCGAAAGCGGGCCGGAAGCTTCCTGTAGCCCTTTCGGTCGAAGAGATTGATGCCATACTTTCGGCAGCCGATCTGAGCACCTTTAACGGCCGAAGGAATAAAGCCATGATTGAGGTTCTGTATAGCGGGGGACTGAGGGTTTCGGAACTGGTTAATCTGTGCATAAGTGATATTTTTCCCGGTGAAGGATTTATGAGGATAACCGGAAAGGGTGACAAGCAGAGGCTTGTGCCTGTTGGAACCCGTGCCCTCAGGGAGATTGAACTCTATATGCCGGACAGGAACCGGATGCCTGTTGTAAAAGGACATGAAGATATACTGTTTATTAACCGGATGGGTAAACGTATGAGTCGTGTAATGGTTTTTACAATAATACGTCAGCTTGCAGAAAGGGCTTCACTTAAAAAGAAGGTCAGTCCCCACACCTTTCGCCATTCGTTTGCCACCCATCTGATAGAAGGAGGAGCCGATCTCCGTGCCGTACAGGAAATGCTTGGACATGAATCCATTATTACCACCGAGATATACACCCACCTGGACCGCGATTACCTGAGAGATGCTATTATACGGTTTCATCCCAGGTCATAATCCTGTCTGCAAGGGAATCAAAAAGTTCCTTCATATTGTTTCTGGTCTCTTCATCAAAATCATCCGAAGAAAGGTTGCCCGTTTCGACTCTCTGGGCGAAGCCGGCTGCAAGAAGGGGACGGGACAGATCATTCTGCTTGATATAGTCGGAATTACCTGCAGAAATTCCAATCCGTTTTTTAATTATATGTTTCTTGAAATCAAGGGTTGAAAACAGGTCTTCAGGACCTGCAATATTTTCTG
>PXAP01000287.1 GCA_003567115.1 Bacteroidota bacterium | reverse complement strand
CCAACCTTATTTACAAGCCAACGATACCAGGCAGTAAGATTGATGAAGATTGCCCTTTGGAACCAAACTGGGATTATCCTGAATCAAAAGTGGATACCGAACAAATAATCAGGGAAAACAGGGAAGATATACCTTCGGTCATGTTACGAATGGCGGGTATATATGATGATGAATGTCATTCTATCCCAATTTCACACCAGATACAACGTATTTATGAAAAGCAATTTATCAGTCATTTTTTTTCAGGTGATCTGAACCATGGAAATGTATTTCTGCACATGGAAGATCTGCTTGAAGCTGTGGAGAAAACAATAGATAAAAGAAATAACCTTCCCGGTGAAATAGCCATCAACATCGGCGAACCTGAAACACCGAGCTACAAGGAATTACAGGATAAAATAGGTAAGCTTATCCACGGTGAAACCTGGAAAACATATGAGATGCCTAAACCACTTGCCAAAGCAGGTTCCTTTGGCATGAATATTTTTGGAGATCCCTTCATAAAACCATGGATGATAGACAGGGCTGATGATCACTATGAACTTGATATCTCCCGGGCAAAAGAATTGCTGGATTGGGAACCTGAACATTCACTGATGGGAACTCTTCCGCTGATGATAAAAAAGCTAAAGGAAAATCCGGTGAAATGGTACAAGGAAAATAATCTGAAGATTCCTTCGGAATTAGAAAAGGAAAAACGGTAAAAATAATGATATGATAAATGACTTTCCCGGATTCTCAGGGGGAAGGATACTGCTGCATAAAATGTTTCGGCTTTAGAGTATGGCGGACTTCAATTTTGTTTTAAAACAGCGAGATTTTCTGATCATATTTTAATCCCCGTCTTTCTCCTCCGTGTATGAATCTCAACGGCTTTTCTCCCGCAAATAGTTCAACAACGCATGAAGGTTTCTATAGAATACTCAATTAATATCATCAAACGCAATGTAATTGTCAGGAATGCCATTAACTGTTATGTAAATGTATGATACAGTGTAAGTTTTTAATATCTTTTGCATGACAGTTTGTTAATTTTTTAACAGGTTTAACTATAAGATATGGCTCCCACCTGAAATTATGAATTTACCGGTTAAAGTTAATTACCGGGGTCAACTCCTGGTAAATGTTAATGATAATATTGATTTTTAACAGATGAACACATATCTTTACTCGTTATGTAATCGGACAAATTTTAATTAACTGATAAGGGTATAATCATCTCAACCTTTTCAATTCAGGCAATTCATCAAATCATGCAATCACAAAAAACAATCACATTAACAGCGTTGCTTCTGTTATCTCTATTACTAAATGCAACTCTGATCCCTCTGCCGGGCGCTGACTTGTGAAAATATCCGGAATCCCATGGCTGTTGATATTCTTCAACCCAGGCTGTCATGGATAAACACATATCCTGAGAATGCGAGAGGCCAGGTTCAGACTGCATATGAGATCAGGGTGGCTTAACCTTAAAGACATAATTGGAGAGGCGGGCCACACGATCAATATGTACCGGTGGGCAGCACAGCTACGGTATTTATTCCTGTTTCCGAATACGGTAAAATCACCGAAAGCAGTGAGGATATTTCTCTATCAGATAATATCAGGTTTAACAGAAAGGAAGACGGATATGCCGTATTAACCATAATATCAGGAATTTACAAGTTTGTGTCTGAATAGCAAATTGGCCTGAACAAACATTATTAAGAATCAGGAATCTCATCATAATTAGCAAATAAGAAATTGAAATTTACGGAAAATATCAAAAATGATAGTTAACAAACTAAGAAATCAATTTTTCAAACTTTGGTACTGGTACATAAGTACTGTTGATAAAAATGCTGATATTGTTTTCATGAATTACGGATATTCAAACAATATGAGGATTAGCCTGAAAGGAAAAGATGAAAAAAACAGGTATTCAATCCAACTTTATCATCATACGATCTCTCCGGTTAAATTAAGCAGAAAACATGTTCTGGAAGTTGGTTGCGGACGAGGCGGAGGATTGTCTTATATAAACCGCTACCTGAGGCCAGAAACCTGCACTGGAATTGACCTTAATAATAAAGCCGTCCGGTTTTGCAGGAGATATTACAAAGAAAAAAATATAAGCTTCTTCCAGGGAAATGCACAAAATATACCCTTTGAGGCCAATTCATTTGATATTGTAGTTAATGTGGAATCATCACACCGCTATCCGGAAAATGAACTGTTTTTAAGTGAAGTTTACCGTGTTTTAAAGCCGGGAGGCCATTTTATGTTTACCGATTTCAGGGATGACCACAAAGTTGAGAAGCTTGATTATCAATTAAGTAACAGTAACCTGATTCTTGAAAGCAAAAATGACATTACCGAACATGTCCTTGAAGCATTAACCATTGCAACTCCGGAAAGAGAAAATTTAATAAAAAAATTAGCACCAAAACTCCTTCACAATCTATCCAAAAAGTTTGCTGCAACTGTAGGTACCCCTACTTATAATAAATTCCTGACCAGAAAGTTCCGGTACCTTCATTATGTTATGAGAAAGCGAGAAATAAAAACGGGAAAACATTAGTTGTTTCTCCCCGTATTCATCCTTAATATATACTTAATACGGATCAGTTTAACCTGACAGTAAACTACTTGTTTATTTTTAAAAAGATTTAACATTCGCAGGATTCATGTCTGCCAAAAATCCTGTAACGTGTTTTGGAAATAATCCCGTATAAAAAATCACGAATGAACCTGGGAATAATGATAAATGCAAAAAAAAGCTTCCAGGCGCCTCCAAGGTTTTTCAGGACATGCAGTATTGCCGCAGATTTGGTAAAATATTTGTCACCACTGATATAAACAACAGAATCACGGTCACCGGCGGCCAATCCGAATCTATCAAGCAAAGCCTGTCCCCTCTCCGATTGCAATGGGACAAAACTGAATTTACCTTTTTTGTCCCTGTCAGACAGGAAACTGACCAAACTTCTGCATAAATTGCATACTCCGTCATACAATAAAATATCTTCACTATCTTTAATCATTACCGGCAGTTTTTCTGTATATATATCAAAAAGGCCTTTCGGACAAAACCCGGCCAGGACATGACCGCATCCAGAGGACGAGAATTTCAAAGATAAATTAAAAATATATGCAATTATAATTGATAATTTGCTACATTTGCCATAGCGATCAAATTATCCGCATTTGTTCAGTTATACCCGATTAAAATTAGCAAAGGAATTATAGTGGAAAAGAAAAATCACCGGATTTGTTAAGATATACCCAATATAATTGTATTTGTTGTTGCCTGTTAACTACTTCCGGTTGTCAGGAGGGCAGTCTGTATACCTGCAACAAATAACAATTCCCATGTAAAATTACCAGAGCCCTTCCTTTCCCGGAGGGCTTTGGCATTATAAATACCAACACCAAACATTTAACTCACATTTATGCAAAATACTTTATTGGATTTAATAGGAAATACTCCTCTGGTAAAAATAAACCGGTTTGCTACCGGATTATGTAATCTGTACCTGAAGCTGGAAGACAGGAACCCAGGCGGGTCAATCAAAGACCGGATCGGCCTGTCGATGATAAATCAGGCAGAAAAAGAGGGCAGGCTCAATCCCGGCTCACTGCTGATCGAAGCCACCGCCGGCAATACCGGTATCGGACTCGCACTGGTGGCCGGGGTTAAAGGT
>PXAP01000121.1 GCA_003567115.1 Bacteroidota bacterium | reverse complement strand
TGACGGCAACGAGTATCATTTTCTGTTTATGGCCAGGGGAGGGGGTTCTGCCAACAAAACGAACCTTTTTCAGGAAACAAGGGAACTTCTTGATCCGGAAAGGATTGAAAAGTTCCTTGTCGGCAAGCTGCGTTCGCTTGGAACGGCAGCCTGTCCTCCCTATCATGTTGCCTTTGTTATTGGCGGCACCTCGGCCGAAGAATGTCTTAAAACCGTTAAGCTGGCTTCTGCCGGATACCTGGATGATCTTCCCCGGAAGGGTAATCAGTGGGGTCAGGCATTCAGGGATGCCGGGCTTGAAGAGAGGATACTGAAAGCTTCGTATGACCTTGGTATTGGAGCCCAGTTCGGCGGTAAATATTTTGCTCTTGACGTGAGGATAATAAGGCTTCCCAGGCACGGGGCCTCCTGTCCGGCAGGCATGGGTGTATCATGTGCGGCCGACAGGAATATCAGGGCGAAGATAAACAGTAAGGGAATATGGCTGGAACAGCTTGAAAGGGATCCCGGGCGGTTTATTCCTGAATCATACAGAGAAAACGAAAGGGGAGGAGCTGTTGAGATACATCTTAACAAGCCGATGAAGGAGATCCTTGGTGAGCTGTCGAAATATCCTGTGGGAACCCGTCTTTCCCTTTCGGGGAAGATTATTGTGGGAAGGGATATAGCCCATGCCAGGCTTAAGGAGAGGCTGGACAACGGAGAGGGGCTTCCCCGGTACATAAAAGACCACCCGATCTATTATGCAGGTCCGGCAAAAACACCCCGGGGGATGGTTTCAGGATCCTTTGGTCCGACTACTGCCGGGCGGATGGACTGTTATGTTGACCTGTTCCAGAGCCACGGGGGAAGCATGATAATGATTGCAAAGGGAAATCGCAGCCGGCAGGTTACCGATGCATGTAAAAGGCATGGCGGCTTTTACCTGGGCAGTATCGGCGGACCCGCTGCTGTGCTGGCTCAGGAGAACATCAAAAAAGTCGAATTGCTTGAGTATCCCGAACTCGGGATGGAGGCGGTTTACAGGATCGAGGTTGAGAATTTCCCCGCGTTTATTCTTATTGACGATAAGGGGAATGATTTTTATTCTTCTATCTTATAGTTCAGGCAGATTTTTCTTGTTTCAGTCTGAAATGTTTTACCCATTCTTCCGGTGCTTTTCATATCTTTTCCTGCATCCTGCTCCTTTGCTCCCCCTGTTCATTTTAAGTTTTTCAAATCCCATGAATTTCACATATGATTTAATCACATCAAATGAACTTATATTTGGTTATGAATCCCCATGATACTGCGTCTCACAAAATAAAATAAATAAAACAGGGGGATCCATCCATTTGAAATACTGAACATGAATTACCTGCTAAACATAATTAATTGAATATTAACTTGATTAACCTGTTTTATTAGGATGAAATCGACCACAGGTCAATTGCCTTGCTTTATTGACTTCGTCGATTTTACATGCATTATTTTGTTCTTTTGGCAATATATACCAGATGTAAAATTCATGTTATTTTGTGAGACGCAGTATCATGGGGATTCATGTGTCATTCAAATATCTTTCAGGAGCTGATATTTGCAGCAATAAAATCTGATATTTCTTTTCCGGCTTTTTCAGGTTCTTCCAGAAAGCCGACATGTCCCGAATTTTCAAGAGGTATAAATTTTCCTCCTTCAGGGAGACGGATTTTACGGGCTATATCTTCAAAGGGTATGTAATTATCATGTTTCCCGGCAATAAGCATTACAGGAATAGTTGTTTCACTGAGGATCTTTTCTCTGGAAGGTCTTTCCATCATGCCGTTAAGGCATGCAATTATTCCCTCATCAGGAGTTGATATTGCAATTTGTGTAGCTCTTTCGACCTCCGGTTTAAACAGCTCAACATTGTGTGAGGCAAAAGCTTTCGGGATGTTTATTTTTGAGATCAGCTCCTTTTTGCCCTGGTTGACCAGCTCGATTTCACGGCATCTGTTCTGCCTGACCTGTTTTGTGTCGGGAAGGGGATGTGAGTGGAAAAGGCAAAGCCCCTGCAGCCTTTCGGGATAATGTTCAAGAAAAGCAAGACCTGAATACCCTCCCATGGAGTGCCCGACTATAAAGCATTTTTCAATTTCACATTGATCGATAACAGCGAGCACACTTTCGGCAAGTTTTTCCATGCTGTGCACCTTTCCCAGGATTCCGGATTTACCGTGACCCGGCAGATCGGGACGGATAACCCTGAATTTACTTTTCAGCATTTCAGCAAAACCACCCCATATATGAAGAGATTCAAGGTACCCGTGAAGCAAAACCACGGCAGTTCCCGAACCTTCGTCGGAAAACCTGACTTCAGTATTGGCAAATGGTAGCGTTTTTATCATTTTAATGATATTTACTGATTAAACGATACAAATTTAAGAAAAGAAAAATAATGATCAGATTCAATCCCGCTCAGATATTTTATAATATCTGAAAAATATTTAATCAGGCGAATATTATATTAGTAAGGATTTATTGATATTATTGTACCTTCATTTTAATTTTATAGTGTCCTCTGATCTTTATACTGCGGGCGTTTACACACTGCATCAGGATAGCAGGACGCCGGAATAAAAAGTTCCGGGATGCATCTCAGTTTTTGCCGGAGGTGAGGTTTAATTATTCATTAGATACATTTTGGATTTTATTGCAGGTGAGCTTTAATGATTCATGGCTTTTTGTGAAATACGGTATCATGGGGATTCATTAACAGAATAAATCGTTAGTTTATGGACAGTTTTTTAAAATCATCGGTTGGGAAAAAATTAGTGGTCAGCATTTCCGGTCTGTTTCTGATTATGTTTCTTGCCATACACCTTACGATTAATTTATTTTTGCTTGCAGGCCCCCAGGCATATAATATGGCTGTTCATTTTATGGATACGAACCTGGCTGTAAGGATAACTAAGCCGGTACTGGCTGTTGGATTTCTGCTGCATATTTCATATAGTGCAATACTTGCAATTTCCAACATCGGCAACTGCCGGCAGAAATACGCTGTGGTTGACCAAAGTAAAACGAGCAGCTGGTCGTCGCGCAATATGTTTTTGCTGGGAAGCCTGATATTTATTTTCCTTGTTTTACACCTTTCCAATTACTGGTATAAAATGAATTTTGGTGAAATGAACTATGTTGATTATGAGGGGATAAAGATTCAGGATGCTTTTTCACTGGTAACCGCTAAATTTGTGGTCTGGTGGTATGTGCTGATATATGTTGCAGGAGCTGTTTTACTGGGGCTTCATCTGCTACACGGATTTCAGTCAGCATTTCAGACCCTGGGGTTATATAATAAGATCTGGCGCAGGCGACTGTCTATTATTGGAATAGCTTATTCTTTAATTATAACTGCCGGCTTTTCTGTAATTCCGGTCTTTTTTCTGTTAGATGCTGTCCTATGCTAACAAATTCAGTCAATCACAGGCAGCACAGATATTTTAATCAAGCAGTTTTTATCAGATATGAGCAAATTACAATCAAAGATACCTGAAGGGATCCTTGCGGATAAGTGGCAGAATCATAAGGACTCTGTGAAGCTTGTTAACCCGGTCAGCAGATCCAGCCTGGATATTATAGTCGTCGGCACGGGACTTTCCGGAGCCTCTGCTGCTTCCACCCTTGCGGAACTGGGCTATAATGTAAAGGCTTTCTGCTTTCATGATTCTCCGCGCCGTGCACATTCAGTGGCTGCCCAGGGAGGGATCAATGCGGCTAAAAACTATAAAAATGATGGTGACAGCGTTTATCGCTTATTCATAGATATTATCAAAGGAGGTGATTATCGGGCCAGGGAAGCAAACGTTTACAGGGCTGCCGAGATAAGCAACCAGAGTATTGACCATCTTGTTGCAGCCGGTGTGCCTTTCACACGTGAATACAGTGGATACCCTGACAATATCTCTTTTGGCGGCGTTCAGGTTTCCCGTACATTCTATGCCCAGGGACAGACTGGTCAGCAATGCCTTCTGGGGGCATACAGCGGGTTGAACAGGCAGATTGCACAAGGCAGGGTAATCATGTACAACAGGCGTGATATGCTGGAACTGGTAGTTGTTGACGGGCAGGCCAGGGGCATAATAACGCGCAATCTTGTTAACGGAGAGATAGAGCGTCATTCGGCACATGCCGTTGTACTTGCCACAGGTGGCTACGGAACTATATATTACCTGTCAACCCTGGCCGTAGGATCTAATGCAACTGCTGTGTGGGCTGCTCACAGAAAGGGTGCATTGTTTTCCAATCCCGGGTTCATGCAGATACACCCTACAAGTATTCCCCAGCTTAATGAATACCAGGGAAAACTGATTCTTATGTCGGAATCGCTCAGAAATGATGGACGGATATGGGTGCCCCGTACAAAGGGGGATAAAAGGCATCCTGATGAAATAAAAGAAGAAGAAAGGGATTATTATCTTGAAAGAAGATATCCGGCTTTTGGTAACCTTGTTCCCCGGGATGTTGCCTCCAGGGCAGCGAAGGAACGCTGTGATGCCGGATATGGGGCGGGTGATTCCGGACAGTCGGTATATCTTGATTTTAGCAAGGCTATTGAAAAACAGGGCAGAAAGGTTATTGAAAAAAAATACCGGAACCTTTTCGAAATGTATGAAAAGATTACAGGGGTAAATCCCTTTAATGAACCTATGCGGATATATCCTGCCGGGCATTATACTATGGGCGGATTGTGGGTTGATTATAACCTGATGACAACAATTCCCGGTTTGTTTGCTATAGGGGAGTCGAATTTTTCCGATCACGGGGCCAACAGGTTAGGGGCCGGATCATTGATGCAGTGTGCGGGCGATGGCTATTTTATATTGCCTGTAACTATAGGTGATTATCTTGCCGGTGAAATTAAGACCCCGCGACTGCATACTGATACAAGGGAATTTGAGAAGGCAGAGAAAGCTGCCAGGGAGAAGCTTCTGAGACTGGTGGCAGTAAATGGCAGACAGACAGTTACTTCATTTCACAAACGATTGGGCCGGATTATGTGGGATATGTGCGGCATGGTGAGAAATGAAGAGAACCTTAAAAAAGCAATGAAGATGATAAAGGAGCTTAAGGAGATGTTCTGGAGAGATGTCAGGGTGCCGGGGACCGTAAATGAGCTGAACCAGGAGCTTGAAAAAGCAGTTAAGGTTGCAGATTTCTTTGATTTGGGATTTTTGATGTGCCAGGATGCCCTGGACAGGAAAGAATCGTGTGGCGCTCATTTTCGTGAGGAGAGCCAGACCTCCGATGGTGAAGCTCAAAGAATAGACAGTGATTTCTCGTATGTAGCATGCTGGGAATACAGGGGAGACGGTGAGAAACACGATCTCAATAAGGAGGAGCTTCGTTTTGAAAATGTGAAGATGCAAAAGAGAAGCTATAAATAAAGGCTGATCTCACAAGTTCTTGTCTGCTCCCCCTCTACCCGGTTTTGCCCTCTCTATCTTACCCACCTGTTGGCAGAGGTCTTTGAAAAATATCTGTAATACGCTGGTTATTAATTGCAGCCGGCTGCTTCTGCAGATACTGGAGCCGATAAACTTGCTGTCCATACGGGTAAATTTACTATGAACCCCGAACAACTTTGCGTTTGTTTGGGATAGTTACCGGAACATATCTCTGGTTGATATATTATCAGAAATATTCAAAAATATTTGTTTTATGTTTATGGACTTTTTAGATTGGACTCAATTATTTAATATGGAAATAAATCTCAGGATATGGAGGCAGAAAGATGCCGATAACCAGGGTGGTTTTGTAGATTATTATCTCAGGAATGTGGCAGAAGAAATGTCTTTTCTGGAGATGCTCGACTTTCTTAACAGGACCCTGATTGAAAACGGCGATGAGCCTGTTGCTTTTGAGCATGATTGCAGGGAGGGCATTTGCGGCTCCTGTTCAATGTATATAAACGGAAGGCCTAACGGACCGGTTGATAATGTAACTACATGTGAACTAAGGATGACCAGTTTCCGGAATGGTGATTCAATTGTAATAGAACCCTGGCGGGCAAAATCTTTTCCCGTTATTAAGGATCTGGTAGTGGATCGTTCAGCGTTTGATAAAATTATACAGGCCGGAGGGTTTATTTCAGTCAATGCAGGTACAGCTCCCGGGGCAAATTCTATTTCCATATCCAAAAGGATTTCAGAAGAGGCCTTCGATGCTGCTGAATGTATTGGTTGCGGAGCTTGTGTTGCTGCCTGCAAGAATTCGTCGGCAATGTTGTTTGTGTCTGCCAAAGTATCACATCTTGCATTACTTCCCCAGGGGCAGTCAGAAGCCAGAAATCGTGCGAGGTCAATGGTTGAAAAAATGGAAGAGCTTGGTTTTGGAAGTTGCAGCAATACCGGTGCATGTGAAATTGAATGTCCCAGGGGAATATCCCTTACCCATATAGCAAGGCTTAACAGGGAATTTTTAAAGGACAGCCTGAAGAGTTGAGAAATATATGCTTTTTAAAAGATATAATTCAACCGCCGGTTTAAGTCCGGGCAGATAAAGATGCTGTCAATAGTCCGCTTATCAACAACTTCCGGTTACCATTGTTTCTTCAATTTCCGAGACAGTTTGCGGAACCGGTGTGCCCAGAACCCTGCTGCCGGTGCTTGTGACCATAACATTGTCTTCGATCCTGATGCCCCCAAAATCCCTGTATGATTCGAGGTTATTATAATTTATAAAATTTGTGAACACTTTTTCTGATCTCCATTTATCTATAAGGGCAGGAATAAAGTAAATACCCGGTTCAACAGTCAGGACAAAGTTTTTTTGCAGACGCCTTCCCAGTCTCAGAAAAGCCAGTCCGAACTGATCAGATCTTGGAATATCATCATCATATCCGACATTATCCTCACCAAGGTCTTCCATGTCGTGCGCATCCAGCCCAAGCATATGACCCAGTCCGTGAGGAAAGAAAAGAGCATGTGCACCACAGGATACAGCCTCCTGTATATCTCCTTTCATCAGTCCCAGGTCCTTCAATCCCTCCGCTATTATGGTTGCAGCCTTCAGGTGAATATCCTTGTACGGTATCCCCGGCCTGGCCGATTTAACCGATTCCTGCAGTGCCTTTAATACAATTTTATATATATCTCTTTGCTCAGGCAGAAATTTTCCGCCGACGGGAACCGAACGTGTAATGTCACTGGCATAATGCATATCACTTTCGCTCCCTGCATCGGTAACCATGATTTTATTTTTTTTGAGAATATTTCCGTGATAATGGTTATGAAGGATTTGACCATTTATACTAAGTATAACCGGAAAAGAAACAGGGTTGCCATGTGAAAGGGATATCCCTTCTATGGTTCCCGCAATTTCACTTTCATAAATGCCCGGCCGGGCCATTTTCATTGCAGTGATGTGCATTGCATGAGCAATATCAACGGCTTTTTCGATTTCTGCTATCTCTTCAGGCGACTTGATTGATCTTAGCTTTATTACGGCCTTTATGAGTTCAGAGGAAGCCTGTTTTTCAACTTTGGAATGATGAATCCCGGTCCAATTTTCAATTCTAAGTAATTTTTCTGCCCTGTAAGGAGGCAAATAATGAACTTTCCTGCCTTTGTCACGAGCCTGCGTAAGTATTTTTTCAAGTTCAGATAGCGGAAGACTTTCATCAACTCCGGCTTTTTCGCCGAGCGAGCGGATTGACTGACGGTTCCCCATCCAGATAACATCATTCAGATCATCATCGTCACCGAACAGGATGTCTTTGTTATCGTCAATATCAATTACTCCCGTCAGGCCCTGCCGGTCAGGCCCGAAAAAATAGAGAAATGAACTGTCCTGTCTGAAGTGATATGTATTTGCCTTATAATTCATCGGCGAGTCCACATTGCCGGGCAAAAGTATAAGACCTGAAGATAAATCCTTTCTGAGTTCATTTCGTCTTGCTTTGTAGACAGATGTGTTAAACATGATCAATTTGGTTTAAAAAAGCCGGGTTGTAAACTTATCTGTTTTTACGCTGTTATTTAATCTTAAAAATAATATCAATAATCCGGATAATCAAGCTTTCCGTTTATGGTACTAAGCTTAAATGGTGCCTGCTGATGGAGGATAACCATATGTATTCCTGTTAAACATATAAAACAGGCGAAGGTTTAAATTACATTTTTGAAAAAAATATTGCGAATGGGGCTTGGTAATTATATAAATTTTATACATTCGCAATTGCGGCCTGTTACCAACAATTTACCAACACAATCACAACTGATTATGCCTTACCGTCGCCTTCCCAATACCGATAAATCTCGTATAAAGGCGTTGGATATTGCCCTTTCAAAAGGAAAGGAGCTGCCACCCTTTGAACTTGCTTTTTCCCAGAAGTCCAATCAGGAGCTGCAAAGCTTCCTGAATAGCTTCAAGAATGCCCTGACATATTACCGCCAGTCTTATGTTGTTCAGAAGGACAGGAATAAGAAATATCAGGAGAGCTTCAGGAAAGCCCGCATGTATGTATCTCATTTTATTCAGATGGTCAATATGTCCATACAACGGGGAGAGTTGAAACCTGATATAAGAAAGTTTTACGGGTTACCGGCAGATGATTCACGTATACCGGCACTAAATACCGAAAACGATTTAATTGAATGGGGTGAAAGGCTGATCAGAGGCGAAGCAAAGCGTGTCAGGGAAGGATACACCCCCCTTACAAACCCTACCATTGCACTTGTCAGGGTCAGGTACGAGAACTTTCTGGAGGCCCATCATCATCAGAAAATGCTCCAAAAAAATACTGCCAGGGGTATGAGGAATTTATCTTATTTAAAATTGGAGGCCGATAAGATAATACTGAAAATATGGAATGAAGTTGAAGAATCTTTCAGGGATCTGCCTGACGATCTGAAAAGGGAAAGGGCAAAAGAATACGGCCTGGTTTATGTATACAGGAAAAATGAGACAGGCCATGTAAAGTTTACCGGGGCACAACTGCAGGAAGCAAAACAGAACCCAGGTAAAAGGCCCCGCTCATATAATGCTGCAACGCCCCGGTATAAGGAAGCGGAATAGAATCTCCCACTACAAATTATTCAGGGATCTTTTCAAATGAATTTTTATTACTGTTTATCCGGATCGTTTTCAGTAGCTGTTCCGGCACCTTTTGCCCTTGTGTAGAAGACAATCAGAAAGAATACTGCAAAAAGCAAACTAAAAAGGGCTATTGCCCAGTCTTCCCTTTCAGCCCCGATATGTTCCACGCTCTCACTTATTTGTTTTTGCTGTATGAAATAATATACTATCACCGCCACGGCATTGTTGACAAAATGCGCGATTATCGGGATCCACATTCTTCCGCTCCATATCAGCATATATCCGAACAGGGCACCCAGCAGTGTACGGGGAATAAAACCGTAGAATTGCAGATGCATGGCACTGAAAATAATTGCGGATATCCATATTCCGGCATGCGGACTTCTGGTCCATTCCGAGAAAAGCCGCTGCACTACTCCCCTGAAAAGCAACTCTTCTCCTATAGCCGGCACAATTGCTATAACCAGGAGATTAAATAACAGCTCGGAAAGTGTCTCGGCTTTAAGCATATTTTCGATTAATCTCCGGGCTGATTCTTCTGCTTGTTTCATCCACTCCTCGAATGAAGACATGAAATCGGGAAGGGATATCTGTGTATTCAAATATGCTATAAGATTTATCACCGGAATAGCCGAAAGCATTATAACGGTTGTAAGTACTGCACTTCTCCAGCTTATCTTTTTATTAAGTTGAAGATATCTGAGTGTATTGCCGCCAAAGAACCAGGCGAGAATAAAAGGAGGTATCACAAAAAGACCGATCGATTGTACTGTCTGAAAGTATCTCAGCAGATTTACATAATCGGGATGTGCAATGTTGGACAGACTATCTATCAGTTCCATGAAACCCATTCCGAAAACCGGAATAGCCAGAAGCAGCCCGGCCATTAGAGTGATCAAAAAACTGGATAGCACGATGAATACAGAAAATATTAATTTTGCAAATGGTCCGGTATTTTGGAGAATGCCTTCACGCATGTTTTACAATTATGATAATTTTTACAGCATAAATATACAGAAATCATTTAATTCACATAATACAAGTGACAATTTGGACCTTTTTTTATGATAAGGCAGAATCAGGATAAATCAAAAGATTCTGTCAAATAATACACTAAGAAACAATAAATCCCGGAATGGTTATATTTTTCTTAAATCAGGTTGTGTTGTGCTTTCAACAATAATAGACGAAAAGTACTGTTATTTTTGCAAACTCAAATTAATATATTGAACTGGTTAAGATCGGCAACATAGAATTAAGAGATAAGCCACTGCTGCTGGCTCCCATGGAGGATATAACAGATCCTTCTTTCAGGTATATGTGCAAAAATTTTGGTGCAGACCTGATGTATACGGAGTTTATATCAAGCGACGGACTGATTCGTAATGGGAAGAAAAGTTTTCAGAAACTTGATATATACGATTCTGAAAGGCCTGTGGGTATACAGCTGTATGGACATATAACTGAATCTATGGTAGAAGCAGCCCGAATGGCGGAAAAGTCCCAACCGGAAATAATTGATATAAATTTTGGATGCCCTGTAAAAAAGATTTCCAACCGGGGTGCCGGATCGGGTATATTCCGCAATATACCCCATATGATTAAAATGACGGGTGAAATTGTCAGGAATACCTGTTTGCCCGTTACAGTTAAAACCCGCCTGGGCTGGGATGAAAGCAGCAAACCCATTGTAGAAGTTGCTGAACGGCTTCAGGACGCCGGGATAAAGGCCATTACAATACACGGTCGTACCAGGGCGCAGATGTATAAAGGTACTGCCGACTGGTCACTTATTGGTGAGGTAAAAAACAATCCGCGTATGAAGATCCCGGTTTTCGGAAACGGAGATGTTAATTCTCCGCTGGTAGCAAAGGAGATGTTTGACCGTTATGGGGTTGACGGGATAATGATAGGACGTGCTGCCGTGGGCCGGCCCTGGATTTTCAGTGAAATAAGGCATTACCTGGATACCGGTGATATGGCTGCTCCCAAGAGCCTGAAGGAAAAATCGGAAATTGCAAGAGAACATTTTCTCAGGTCGGTTGAAAGAAAAGGAGAGCGTGTAGGGATATTGCAGATGAGAAGGCATTTTGTTGCCTATTTCAAAGGGCTGGTCAATTTCAAAGATACCAGGCTGAAGCTTCTCACCTCACTTGATCCGGAGGAGATCTTAAAGATTATTGACAGTATTCCGCGAAAATTCCGGGAAACCGGTTCACAATATGAAACGGGTACGCTAATTTAAAATAACTATGTTACAACGACATCTGATTTTTTTGACTTTTGTTTGCCTTGTTCCGGGGGCTTCAGTAAATCTGAATGCTCAATCCGGATCGGCCCTTTCACTTGAAAATATTATGGCGGGTGATGAATGGATAGGCCATCAGCCGGGAAATCCATGGTGGTCGGGCGACAGCAAACAAATCTATTTTCAGTGGAATCCTGAAAATTATCCTTCCGATTCCATATACAAATATGATTTTGAAGCAGGTCAAACCAGGAAGCTCTCTCCCCCGGAAAGGAGGAAACTTCCTTCCAGGCAGTACGTTTACGACAATGACAGGCGAAGGATGGTTTATACAAGAGACGGAGATCTTTTTCTACGGGATGTTAAATCCGGAGAAACCCTGCAACTGACCAATACCCTGCAGTCTGTTTCTTCACCTTCCTTTACCGGAGACGGGAAGAAGATAAGTTATGTTTCCGCCAACAACCTGTTCATTCTTGATCCTGAAAACGGTAATAACAGGCAACTGACCGATTTCAGACGGGGCAGCGCTTCTGAGGATGGCCCCCAAAGTTGTCAGGACCTTTGGCTGGAAAATCAGCAGACCGAATTGTTCAGGGTTTTGAGGGAAAGAAAGGAGATGGAGGAGCTGCGCAGTGAACAGCAGGAAAAAGAACAGCCCGAACGTCCGCTTACCATATACACGGGCAATGCCGAACCGGGAAATATTCAACTTAGTCCCGGAGAGCGTTTCGTTATTTATTTATTGTATACAAGCCCTGATACAAAGCAGGCAAGTATACCTGATTTTGTAACCAGCTCGGGCTATACCGAAGATTCGCAGGTCCGGCCCAAGGTAGGAGCATCCCGGATGTCCGTTACAGCGGGCATTTATGATCTGGAAAGGGGGAAAAAGTACAATGTGAAAACAGACAATCTACCGGGCATAAGAGATGTGCCCGAATATATTAGAGAATACGGGTTTGATGCAGAGAAGCTGGACGAGGACAGGGAAGTTCTCATAACCGGCATTTTCTTGTCTGAAGATGGTAAATATGCCTTAGCCAATATCCGTGCCAGGGATAATAAAGACAGGTGGATCATGCTGCTTGACCCTGAAACCGGCCGGTTGAGTCCACTGGACAGGCAAAGGGATGAGGCATGGATTGCCGGCCCGGGTATCAACATCCGGGCAAATAGTTCCGGAATGGGCTGGATGCCCTGCAACAAGAGGATATGGTTCCAGAGTGAGGAATCGGGATATTCACATCTTTATACCCTGGATATAAATACCGGTGAAAAGCAAGCCCTTACTTCAGGTAATTTTGAAGTATACGGACCGGAAATATCTCCGGATAAAAAGTACTGGTTTTTTTCATCCAACGAGGTTCATCCCGGAGAAAGGCATTTTTACAGGATGCCTCTTGAGGGCGGATCGCGGACCCGGATCACCCGCATGGAGGGGCGCAACGATGTGACCGTTTCTCCAGACGGAAAAACTCTTGCCATCAGGCATTCTTATTACAATAAGCCATGGGAATTATATGTCATGGACAATAAGCCCGGAGCAGAAGCTACGCAGATAACCTATTCCCTTTCGGGGGAATTTAAAGAATATGACTGGCGGATACCGGAACTGATTACGTTTACAGCTGCTGACGGCGAAGAGCCCTGGGCCCGGCTTTACCGCCCGGAAGATCCTGAACCGGGTGGACCGGCGGTTATATTTGTGCACGGTGCCGGATATCTGCAGAATGCACATAAATGGTGGAGCAGCTATTTAAGGGAATATATGTTCCATAATATGCTGGTTGATATGGGGTATACCGTTTTTGACATTGATTTCAGAGCCAGTGCAGGCTATGGTCGTGACTGGCGTACCGGTATTTACAGGCATATGGGAGGGAAGGATCTTTCCGACAATGTTGACGGTGCCCGGTTTTTAGTTGAGAATTATGATATAGATCCCGGAAGGATAGGAATATACGGAGGATCATACGGAGGCTTCATAACACTTATGGCAATGTTCAATCATCCCGATGTGTTTGCTGCCGGTGCTGCTTTGCGCTCTGTAACCGACTGGGCACATTACAATCATGGTTATACCTCAAATATTTTAAATACACCTGTTTGCGACAGTCTTGCTTATGTGCGCAGCTCTCCCATATACTTTGCAGAAGGGCTTGAAGGGGCACTCTTGATGTGTCATGGCATGGTTGATGACAATGTCCATTTTCAGGATATTGTAAGGCTGACCCAGCGATTCATTGAGCTGGGCAAGGAAAACTGGGAGCTGGCTGTCTATCCGGTAGAAAGGCACTCATTCACCGAGACAAGCAGCTGGGTTGACGAATACAGGAGGATACTTGAATTGTTTGAAGATAACCTGAACAATACCTTCCACTAAAAAACCAACTGCCCATGCAATATACCAAAACAGAAGAGAGGAGATTCCGAAAAACTCTCCGCTTTCTGAAAGAACATATTTCCAAATCAGAGAGAATACTTGATCTGGGACCTGTAAATTCTTTGTCGGAGCTTATGATCAGAGAGGGTTACCATGTTGAGAACACCCTTGTTCAGACGGACCTGGATTTTGATTACGAAATTGTAAAGGAGGATTATGACATAGTAACTGCCTTTGAAATACTGGAACATCTTGTATCACCCTTTCCCTTGTTATATTCAATTAAAGCACCAAAACTAGTGGCTTCCGTGCCATTAAAATTATGGTTTGCCAAGGCCTATTGGAATGAAAATGACCCCTTTGACAGGCATTACCACGAATTTGAGACAAAACAATTCAATATGTTGCTGGATAAAGCAGGCTGGAATATTCTGAACAGTGAAAAATGGATTATTTGCAGCTTCAATAAAATCGGGATAAGACCAATGTTGCGGAATATTATACCGAGGTATTATATTGTTTATTGTGAAAGAAATAAGACATAGCATGAAAATATTTATGGTTCTGGGTAATGAGTTCCCCCCCGATGTTAGGGTAGAAAATGAAGCCGTTTCCCTGATAAACGCCGGTCATGAGGTGCATCTTGCATGTTTCACCCGAAAGCAAATGCCTGAAAACGAGATTTTCAAGGGGATCGTCATACACCGGATATCAATATCTGTTTTCCTTTACAAATCAAGCGTTGCTGCGCTGACGGCCCCTTTTTATTTTTCTTTATGGAAAAGGTTCCTGGAAAGGATAGTAAAGAAACATGAGATAGAGGTTCTTCATATACATGATCTTCCCCTGGTTCGTGTCGGGAAGGAATTAAAAAAAAGGCATGGTTTGAAGCTGGTAGTGGATCTTCATGAAAACTGGCCCGCCCTCCTGCGTGTATCACCGCATACCAAAACCCTGCCAGGGAGACTGCTCTCACCTGATTTTCTGTGGGTGCGATATGAAAAAAATGTGCTGCGTCATGCCGACATGATAATTGTGGTAGTCAGGGAATCAAAAGAAAGGCTGGAAGAACTGGGACTCGATAGATCAAGGATAATTGTGGTAAGTAACACCCTGAAACTTGATAATTTCGAATTACCTGACATGCAGCCCGATCCGCAATATTTTACCCTCTATTATGCAGGAGGCATAACCTATCACCGAGGATTACAGACCGTAATTGAAGCCATTGCCCTGGTCAGGGATTATATACCCGTAATACGTCTGCTGATTGCCGGATCAGGTAAATATTTAAACCGGCTGCAGGAACTGGTTGACAGGTATAACCTTAAGGCTCATGTTGAATTTACCGGTCATCTTCCACTGAGTGGTGTAGCAGCCAATCTGGCCCTGGCCGATGCGGCCCTTATCCCTCACCTAAAAACCGCCCATACCGACAGTACAATACCCCATAAGCTTTTTCAGTATATGTATGCCAACAAACCTGTAGTAGCAAGTAACTGTATTCCCCTTGAACGAATAATTTCTGAAACAAGAGGGGGTATCATTTTCAAGTCAGGTTCGGCTGTTGATTTGGCTGACAAAATAATGAAACTATACAATAAGGAAGTGACAATACTTCCGGCACGAAAGCGGGTGGAACAGGAATTTAACTGGGATCGTGATGCTGCAATTCTCGTCGACTGCTATGAACAGTTGGGGAATAGTTAAACTTGTAAACCAGCATTTTTTGTAAGTGCCAAAGTTCTGAAAAATCCTGATGCGGGGCTACTTATCCATTAACGAATTCACGTACCGGACATTATTCAGTTCCTAAATCCGGATGCCGGACCATTTTTCCATGAATCCGGCAAGTTCTCTTCTGTAAAGAAGCAGGATTCCTGCCAGGGCTAGAAAAACATAAACAGAGGCAGTAACGAACGGATTAAAATTAAAAATCAGTTTTGCTGCTTCCAGAATTATTGCGGTTAAAACAACTGCCCAGGGAAAGTAAAAGATTTTTTTCC